>NZ_MUFM01000014.1:0-88842 GCF_001996125.1 Salinivibrio sp. PR932
CCAGTAAATCCACCGAAGCTTCAATACTGCCGTTTCCGCTCGACTCCAGTAAATCCACCGAAGCTTCAATACTGCCGTTTCCGCTCGACTTGCATGTGTTAGGCCTGCCGCCAGCGTTCAATCTGAGCCATGATCAAACTCTTCAATTAAAGTTTTTTCGAAACCGAAGTTTCAGCTCAATGAATACTGATTACTGTTYCTCTCCGAAGAGAAAAACGAATTGACTGTGCCGAACAACTRTAAAAGTTGTCGTTTGGTCACTCAGTTCATCGAATAAATCTTTTTGTCTATTCTCAACGAGTGCCCACACAGATTGCATAGGTCAAATTGTTAAAGAGCGTTGACTTGCGAAGCGTTGCTTCGCTCGGTCAGGGCTGCGTATATTACTCGCCTTGCCGACGAAGTCAAGAAGAAATTTTATCTTTTTGTTGATGCCAACCGGCGAAAACAAAACCTCTTTTTGACTCCCCTAACGCGTTGTCTGCGTTAAGTAGGTGGGCTATCTTAATCATTTAAAAACTGACGTCAAGCGTTTATTTTTATTTGATTTTTTGCCCCGACATGGCCGCTGAGCCCTTGCCCTGTGTGCCGTGTCGATGGAGGCGCATTATAGCGACCCGGATCACACTGACAAGGGTTTTTCGCGTTTTTTATTTCGAGTGGACAATAATCCACCTAAAATGATGAATAACCAGCGATTTGAAACATTATAGCTACGCGCCTTTTACCAAGAAGTAACGCTGGTTGATTTTCTAAGAACCATTTAAGGGTACGCCGCTGCCAAATTGTCTTGCGTACCATCACTTTATTACTTGTATTAACGCTTATGACGCTTATGAAATCACCAATTGCTTTTGTATTGATTATCACCATCGCCATCCTCGGTGCCATTGTGGTCAACCTAATGAGTACGGTTTCTCCCGCTTTGGCTTTCGCTGCAGGTGCAGTTATCAGTGGTATTGCCTGCTTATATGCTCCCCAAGCTACAGTGACCGTTGCAACAAAAGAGGAAGAGCCCCCTCAGAGTAAGACGATTTATGTCGGCAACCTGCCCTATCGCGCCAATGAAAATGATGTGAAGTCCCTGTTTGGCGAGCATGGAGAAGTATTTGCGGTACGGTTAATGAAGGACAAGCGTACCGGTAAACGTCGTGGCTTTGGTTTTGTTGTGATGGCGGCTGCGCATGCAGATGATGCTATCGATGCCCTAAACAACAATGTTTACGGCGAGCGAACACTTAAAGTGCGTGAAGCGAACGATCCAAAAAAGCGGGAGCATAGCTAACGCGCTCTAATCCAATCGAGCGGATATAATCAGACAAGGCGGCGGCTTTTATAGGCGTCGCCGTCGCGTATGCGCGATTGCCATCACTGTTATCGCTAGTGATAGATGCTTGCGGCGTGACCAATGAGGCAACACGACGTGCAATGGCACTGCCGGAGTCAACCACCTGGACCTGTTTACCCATCGCCGCCTGTATTTCATCATGTAAGAGTGGAAAGTGGGTACAGCCTAGCACCAAGACATCGATGTGCGAATCAAACGGTGCAAGTATGGCGCTAAGGTCTTGCTGATTCACCGCCTCCCCTCGCAGTTTACGCTCTGCCATATGTACTAATGCTGTTGTCCCTACCGAGACAATTCGGCAATCTTTGGCGAAATCTGCGATCAGTTGTGCCGTATAAGGCCGGCTGACGGTGGCTGGGGTCGCGAGCAGACCGATAGCTTTGTGTTGACTCAAAGCCGCCGCTGGCTTGATCGCTGGTACCACGCCAACAACCGGTATAGAGAGTGCGTCGCGCAGTGTCGGCAGCACAAGTGTCGAGGCTGTATTACACGCAATGACGATGATATCGACTGCATGGCGCTCACAGGTCGCTTTGATCAGAGTGAGCACGCGATGCACTAGGCGTTGGTCTTCTAATTCGCCATAGGGGAAAGCGGCATTGTCGAACAAATAGGTATATTGAGCGCTCGGCAAGCTTGCCTTGATCGCTTGGTAGACAGATAAGCCTCCGACACCGGAGTCAAAGATCAGAATATGGGGTTGCGCCATGATCCAGCCACTCAATAAAAAAACGCCCTTATCATAACGATAAAGGCGTGATTAAAGCTAGTTTCGCCGTGAAACAGGCACTAGTACTGATAGTCTAACGTCATAAAATAGCCGCGTTCAGCTGACGGATAACCACCCGCGGTTTCGTAGTCTTTATCAAATACATTATCGACTTTACCTTTTACGGTCAGATTATCGGTCGCCTGATAGGATGCAGTGACCGCCCACAGGCTATAGCTTCCCAACATCTCTCCACCGGCATAATCCAGACGTTCACTTTGATACTGCCACTGAGTACCGAGCTGCAGTCGCTCCCATTGGTAGGATGCATCCCATTTCGCTATCCGTTTAGCGCGACGAGCAAGCTGCTCACCTGTTTGTTCATTTTTAGGATCTTTATATTCTAACGATATACGGTTATTTAAAGCGTGCACATCAAAATTGGCAATAAACTCAACGCCTTCGATCTTAGCTTTGCCCACGTTTTGGTTCTGACCGTTGGGGTAACTACCTGCATACTGAATGAGATTATCAATGCGATTGATATAGCCGGTGAGTGACCAATCAACGTCAGCGGTCACGCCACGAAGAGCAAGCTCGGTGTTGGATGACTCCTCCGGCTTGAGCGTTGCATTACCGCCCCATCCGTAAAGCTCAGTCAGACTTGGTGCCTTAAAAGCAGTACCGTAGCTAGCGACCAATTGATACCCTTCCGCTATCGCAAGACCCGCACTCGTCTGCCACGTCGTATGCTGTCCGTATTGTTCGTTATCATCCGAGCGTGCGCTTGCCTCAATAGATAGTGCTTCTACTGGGCTAAATTGCGTTAAAAGGTAAGTGCCCAGGTTATCGCGCGGGTTGATTGCAATATCATCGGGGTTGGTAATCAAGCTTCCTTCATTAAAGGTATCTTGACGATAATCCACACCACCACCAAGCAGCCAATCCTCCGTGGCTTGATACTGGAGTCCCAACGAGGTAGAGATTTGCTCAACATCTGAAGTTTTATTGTTTTTACGGTCACTGCCAGGGCTGTAGTCAAAGTTTTCTTGTTGGGAGATTTCTGCGCTGAGTGTTGCACTCCAAGTATCAGAGCGATAGTTCAGCGTGCTGGCCAGTGCTTGGCTTTCTAACCAACCATGTTTTAAGCTACCAAAATTATCGTAATCGTACTCATTCTGGTACCAGCGCCCCGTCACATCGGCCGACCAAGATGTATTCCAGCGATGACTGTAGCCAAGCTGCGCATTGCGGCCGGTAAAACCATGCTGATCTCCCCGGTTGCTCGCCGTTGGATGAACATTATATCCATCATTCGACTCATACCCAGCAATACCAGAGAAGTGACCGTTATCGCCTAATTTTGTTGCCCATGCGCCACTAACAGCATGATGATCCAAACTGCCTACGGTCGCTGAGACATTGGCTCGCTCTCTATTGCTTTTGGTGATGATATTGATCACCCCACCAATCGCGCTCGACCCATAAAGTGTGGCGCGTGCGCCGCGAATAATCTCAATACGCTCGATACTGTTTACTGGGATCTGATTAAAATCCACCGAGCCTTTGATGGATGACGCCATACGCATGCCATCAATCAAGACTAAAGAGTGGTCTGATTCCGTGCCGCGCATAAAAATAGAGGCAATTTGTCCACGGCCCCCACTTTGCGCAATCTCAATGCTCGGCACCGTACGCAATACATCGACAAGGCTTCGCGCCTGCAAGCGTGCAATGTCTTGACGTGTCAAAATGGTTGCTGATTGCAACACTGAGGCATCGGACTGTTCAAACCGACTTGCCGTCACCACCACCGTTTCGGTGTTTTGCTCGGCCCACGCGCTCACAGGGAGTAATGACGCCGCCACTAGGCTCGCCACAATCTGTTTGTTCATTGGTTATTCCTTTCTATCGCGAGAATATGCAGCATTGTGCTGCGGGGCGGGCTGTGTTCGGACTTAAGAGCGTGGCTTTCGCCGCCTACTGCTAACGACTTCCCATCGCATACTGTTAAACAGTATTGGCGACAGTGTCTGGCCTAGCGCCGAGTTAGGGTCGTTCTCTTACACCGCTGCGCGTCAGTTGCGGATTCTCACCGCATTCCAGTGACCAACAGGCTTATACTTGCTGATCACGTACCCGCCCACGGATAGTAGCCGTCTAGATGGATATTGTCCATTGATACCCCTATCGAATAAAGGAGAATCGTGAGCAAGGGTGGACATGGCTGGGGATTTGTCTAAAATCTGCGCTCATTTTCCAATCGCTGAGGCAGCCATCATGACCAAGGCTCACACCGCCGTTGACTACGACACACAGCTTGCTGAGAAAGTCCAACGACTCACTACCCAACTCGCGCCGTTTCATGCGCCTGAGCTAGAGATCTTTCGCTCACCGGAAACCCACTATCGGATGCGCGCAGAGTTTCGAGTATGGCATGAAGGCGACGACCTGTATTACATCATGTTTGATCCTGCGACCAAGCAGAAATATCGGGTCGATACCTTTCCTGCCGCAAGCCGTTTGATCAATGACCTCATGCCGCTATTGATGGATGCCATCAAGCCTAACGACGCGTTGCGACGTAAGCTCTTCCAAGTTGATTTTCTCTCCACTTTAAGCGGTGAGATCTTGGTGTCTTTGCTGTATCACCGCCAGCTAGACGAAGAGTGGGACGAGGCCGCGCAAGCGCTTAAACAACGTTTGAACGATGAGGGCTTTAACCTCAACCTGATTGGCCGTGCGCGCAAGCAAAAGAAAGTGCTAGACCGCGACTACGTTTTGGAAAAACTCAATGCCGATGGTCAGACATTGATCTACCAGCAAATTGAAAACAGCTTTACCCAACCAAACGGGCCCGTGGCGGAGAAAATGCTGGAATGGGCCATTGATTGCACCCGCGATAGCCAAGGTGATTTGCTGGAGCTGTATTGTGGGAATGGCAACTTCTCACTGGCATTAGCGAAAAACTTTCGCCGCGTCCTCGCCACCGAGCTGGCGAAACCCTCGGTACAATCGGCGCAATACAATATTGCCGCGAATCACATCGACAATGTGCAGATTATTCGTATGTCTGCCGAAGAGTTCACTCAAGCGATCAATGGCGAGCGCGAATTCCGCCGCTTAAAAGACCAAGGGGTGACGCTAAGTGACTATCAGTGCAATACCATCTTTGTCGATCCCCCTCGTGCGGGCATGGATGATGAAACCTGCAAAATGGTGCAAGGTTACGATCGGATTTTATATATCTCCTGTAACCCTGAGACTTTGGTCGAGAACCTAGAACGCCTCAGCCAAACACACCGCATTAGTCGCTGTGCGCTGTTCGACCAATTCCCGTTCACCCACCATACCGAAGCGGGTGTGTGGTTGGAGCGTAAATAGTCACAGGAAGCGAGTTCGTTACAACGTAAAAAGGCGTCTTTCGACGCCTTTTTTATTCACTCGTTAGTGTGCGATTCGCCGCGCGGGGCTTATACGTCAGAGGCAGTATCGTTTTTTGCTTTGCGGCTGAAAAAGCCCAGCTTATGACCCACCCAAAACGCCAGTACCATAGCAACCAAAATCGAGAAGAAGTTACCGCCCAATTCTGGCATTTGCATACGCATAAACGCAGAGTACCCAAACGCACCCACTAAGAAACACGCAAACGCGATCAGCGGCGTACCTTCAGTGAGGGGTTGGCGCTCATGCAATTGGTAGCAAGCATGTACCGCCAACACAAACGCTAGAATGGGAAAGATAGAAAACGCCACACCACCGATAAAAAGCGTAGCGAGAGTGGCACTGCCACAAATACCTGTGATCAATGACAGTACTAAGAATTTACGCTCAGATTTAACTTGCTCATGTTCCATGTTTTCACCTGTTATGACAGCTTTTTCTGTAATGCCCGCCGCTCACGATCTTTACGATACCAGTAAGCTCCCTTGGCTATCATGCGCAATTGTATCACCATTCGCTCGGCCAATTCTGCCCGTGAATGTGTATCAAGATCTAACGCTTCCGCGCCGGAGTTGAATACCAAGATCACGCAGGCTTCAGCCTGATTGTACGCTTCTTCATAGGTGAGCTGCGTGCGAGACTGCAAATACTCGGTCAATTCTGCGACAAAGTGCTGAATTTCTCGTGCTACAGCCGCACGGAACGCCGCTGAGGTGCCAGAACGTTCGCGAAGCAGCAAGCGAAAAACGTTGGGGCTGCTTTCAACAAATTCCATAAAGGTTTCGACCGAGGTACGCACCACGCTGCCTTCAGCGGCAATACGCTGACGGGCTTGACGCATCAGCTGACGAAGCAGGAGCCCCCCTTCATCGACCATGGTTAATCCCAACTCATCCATGTCTTTAAAGTGGCGATAAAATGAGGTTGGCGCAATGCCTGCTTCTCGCGCGACTTCTCGCAAACTCAAACTCGAGAAGCTTCGCTCTGCACTTAATTGGCTAAAGGCCGCATCAATCAATGAGCGACGCGTCTTTTCTTTTTGTTCTGCTCGAATACCCATCACACTCAACCTGCAGTCATCATGGCGCCACTATACGCATTTTTACGTCCTAAATCAGCCAAACACCCTCTTGAACAGCGCCTTGCCTTTCCCCTGCTCACATCCAGATCATGCAGGAAAGTTAACCTTACTGCCAATAAGCGTTAAACTGGTCATAAATGGATGTTGCAATAATGAAAATAAGGTTTGAATCCTATGAGCAAGTCGAATCCTCGCCCTGTTGACCATTTTGATGCGATCGTAATAGGGAGTGGCCCAGGCGGCGAAGGCGCGGCAATGGGGCTAACCAAGGCGGGCAAGCGCGTGGCCGTGATAGAACGCGAAAGCACTGTCGGTGGTGGCTGTACCCATTGGGGCACCATTCCTTCCAAAGCACTGCGTCACACCGTTAGCCGGATTATTGAATTTAATCAAAGTCCGATCTACACCCAGAACACCAAAAGTATTCACAGTACCTTCTCTCAAATCCTAAGCCATGCCGATTCCGTGATTGGCAAACAAACGCGCCTTCGTCAGGGTTTTTACGATCGCAATCAGTGCACGCTGCTCCATGGTATGGCGGAATTTGTTGACGCACATACTTTAGCCGTTCGCCACCCTGACGGCAGCAAAGAACATTACACCGCCGATCATTTTGTGATTGCGACTGGCTCACGCCCTTATCAACCAGCCGATGTCGATTTTAGCCACGCACGTATTTACGACAGTGATTCAATTCTGTCACTCAAGCATGATCCGCGCCACGTGATTATTTATGGCGCAGGCGTGATTGGCAGCGAATATGCATCTATTTTTCGTGGGCTTGGCGTTAAAGTCGACTTAATCAATACCCGTGATCGCTTGCTTTCATTCTTGGATAACGAAATTTCCGATGCCCTGTCATACCATTTTTGGAATAGCGGAGTCCTGATCCGCAATGATGAAACCTATGAGCGCATTGAGGGCACAGATGATGGCGTCATTGTCCATCTTGCCTCAGGTAAAAAAATGAAAGCCGACTGCCTGCTCTATGCTAACGGTCGCACCGGTAACACAGATACGTTGAATCTTGGTGCGGTGGGACTGACGCCCGACTCTCGCGGCCAGCTGAGCGTCGACGACAATTACTCGACCGAGGTTGACCATATTTATGCGGTTGGGGATGTGATTGGCTATCCAAGTTTGGCCAGCGCGGCCTATGATCAGGGACGGGTCGTCGCAGAAGCAATTAGCCAAGGCAATGCCAATGCACGCCTCATTGAACATATTCCCACCGGGATTTATACCATCCCAGAAATCAGTTCTGTGGGGAAAACGGAGCAAGAGCTCACGGCAGAGAAAGTCCCGTATGAAGTCGGCCGCTCGCAATTTAAACATCTCGCTCGCGCCCAAATTGCCGGGATGGATGTTGGCAGTTTAAAGATCCTCTTTCATCGCGATACCCGTGAGATTTTGGGGATCCACTGCTTTGGTGAGCGTGCCTCAGAGATCATTCACATTGGCCAAGCGATTTTTGAGCAAAAAGGCGCCGGTAATACCATCGACTATTTCGTCAATACCACCTTTAACTACCCGACCATGGCCGAAGCGTACCGCGTTGCTGCACTCAACGGCTTAAATCGCTTGTTCTAAGCGGTACTAATCGCTGTCTCTTACCAAAAAACGGCACCCGAGGGTGCCGTTTCGCGCGACTGTTACGATGCACGCAATATCGAAGACCAAGCGAGCGATTCATCACCCAGAACAATAAAATTGGGGTTTTGTAACGAGTCACGCTCGTTATATGACAAGGGGTCCAACTCGGTACTTAAAATCCGCCCCCCTGCTTGTTCGACAATGCATTGGGTGGCTGCCGTATCCCACTCCCCTGTCGGACCTAGACGCAAATAGCAATCTACCGCGCCTTCAGCGACCAAACACGCTTTCAATGCTGCGGACCCTAGTGGCACCAAATCATAGTTGATCTCAGGGGCGAGTTTTTCTGTCACGGCATGAATATCTTGACGACGGCTAATGGCAATAGAGAGCGAGGTAATGGCCTCTTCTCGCTTCATTGTCGAGATGCGATGCATTTCGCCATCGGGGGTGATTTTCCACGCCCCTTTTTCTTGGCACGCATAATAAGTCACACCCGAGACCGGGGCATAGACCACTCCCATCACCGGATGGTTATTTTCCACCAGCGCAATAATGGTGGCAAAATCGCCACTTCCCGCAATAAACTCTTGGGTACCATCCAGTGGGTCAATCAACCAGTAACGTTGCCATTGCTGGCGATCACTAAGCGGCACACCACAATCTTCTTCCGATAACACCGGAATATCCGGGGTTAATGCCGTCAGTTTCTCGCTGATCATTTTATGTGCGGCAAGATCCGCGCTGGTGACGGGGGTTTCATCGCTTTTGGTCATTTCCTCGAAATCACCGTCTTGGTAAATATCGAGAATCACTTGTCCCGCTGCACGGGTAATTTCAATCACATCGGGCAACAACTCAGGCAATGGCATGCCTCACCTCTCAGATTGTAAGTACTTCAGCGCCATCATTAGTGCGGTGATACTGCGCGCTTCACAGAAATCGCCGTGGGTCAGCAACTCCTCCGCTTGAGCTAATGGCCAACGGATCACCTCAAGTGGTTCGGGTTCATCCCCTTCCAAGGTTTCAGGATACAAATCACGTGCCAACATCAGTGTCATACGGCTTGAGAAATACGACGGAGCCAATACGACCTCTTTGAGTGGAATAAGCTCGCGGGCGCCCAAACCTATTTCTTCTTTCAATTCACGCACCGCTGCCTGCTCTGGCACTTCCCCTTTATCGATTAACCCTTTTGGAAAGCCTAGCTCATATCGCTCCGTGCCGGCTGCATATTCCCGCACCAGCAACAAATCCCCCTGTTCGGTCAGCGGCACCATCATGACCGCATTGCGGCCCGAAGGCTTCATGCGTTCATAGGTACGATTTACGCCGTTACTAAACTGGAGGTCGAGCGATTCCACCTTAAATAAACGAGAAGCGGCAACCACTTGCTTAGACAGGATCTGGGGAGGTTTTCGCTGCGTCATATCCTATTTGCACCCTTTACTGATAAGCCTAACAGGCTTGATTAGCCTCGAAAAGAAAAGCGATAGCGCCCTTGTTGATCCGGCGCACCCAGCCAAGCAAGTGGCTCTTTCATTGGCGGTGGGAACGCGGCTTCCGGCTTGAGCCATCCCGAAACAGAGTATCGCCCCGACGGTGTGATTGACAATGAAAACTTATTACTCAGCGAGGAAGACGCGCCTTGGCCTTCGGCGAGAATACCTTGCTGCTCACAACGGAGTGTGGCACTGGCTGGGATGTCCGCTAAACGCCCCATTGGTAAGCGTAATGCGGCTTGCTGCCACTGCAGCTGACCATCGAGTCGCTGACAGCCCGCCTCGGTAAAGGCCAGATCGCGTAATACCAGATCCACATGGCCTTCAATCGCCATATTGGCAGGGAGTGCCACCGAACTGGCAAGCAAATCGGCCGGTGCTGACACCAGCGCACGGGATAAAGAAACAGCATGACCATCAAAGCCCACGGTTGCTTTCCCTTTCACCCCATCTGGGCTGCGAAGACGAATATTCGCTTCTAACGTTGCCGCGGTGAATAAACGGTGCACCTTAATATCCCAGCGAAGTGGCCCGACGGTGTAATCTTGCCAGCGTATTTGCGCAATGCGTCCTTTCCACACTGTCCCCTCAATCGCGCCCACGTTAAGTTCAGGCGGTAAGGGGGCCAGACGCAATAGTGATGCGGGTGCGTGGATCACGGCGCTGAGTACAAAAACCAGCGTACAAGCTAAGCCCAAGACTATTTTTTTCTTCATGACTATCGTTCTAATTGCAGGCGATTAACCTTCACAACCCCAGCGTTATCTGTCATTTCCGTATCAAGACGCACGACCTGAATGCCATGTAAACGAGCGAGTTGGTCGAGCCAACGCAAAAGTTGGTTAAATGGCAAAGGCTCGACACCCAATTGGACACTCGCCTCACCGGGCTGCAAGCGGGTAATGGTGACACTAAACTCCCCTGCGCTGGCCGCCACCACTTGGTTTAATGGCTGATTACTGCTGGTTGGTGCGCGACTGCTTGCACCTGACTGTGCGCGCAACTGAACAATTTGCTGATGCTTTTGCTGTACATCACTCAGCAAACGTCTCTCACTCGTGAGCGCTGCTCGGGCATTGTTCGCCTCGGCTTGAATCGGCGCAATGATCCCCCAGTACAAGACACTGAGCAGCATCACCAGTGCAGCCACCATCAATAAACGCTGCTCACGTTCACTGAGCGATTGCCAGCGTGCTTTTAACTGACTCATCATGATTCGCTCCTCAAGGTAAACTCACCACTTACGCTGTCACCATTACGGTTGAGCTGCCCAAGCTCAGTCGTATAGTGTTCGCTTAGCAAGCCGCGCAGTCGCTCAAACTGGGCAAAATCGCTGCCGGAGGCTCGGATCACTAAGACTTCACGTGCTGCTTGATAACGTAACGCTTGCAGGTGAATACCGGGCGTTTTTTCTAGCATCGGCGCTAATTTCGCTAACCAAGGCAAAAGCGCAGCATTGTGTTGCTGTCCTTCAAGACGCGCAATTTCCGCATCCATCTGTCGAACCATGTACGATTGCGTCGGGATGCGCTGGTACTGTGGCAACGTTTGGCGAAAAACAGACTCGCTCTGTGCGCGTAGCGCTTGAGCCTGCTGCTGGGTATCACGAATCGTCAGCCATTGTTCAACGCCCAATAAGGCGCTAATGGCTAACACTAAACAGGCGGCAGGCAATAAAGGTTTGAGCGTTTGCTTAGTCTGGCTTTGTGGCCGATAAGGTCCGGTTAGCAAGTTCGCAGACAGAGCATGACTTTGTGTCGCCAACAGCCCTATCACGGTATCACAGGGATGCCACTTAGCCTCTGCCTCATTCAGTCCACTGACTGGCCAATCAAGGTCAAGATGGGACGGACAATATCCATGCAAGGTGAGTGATGGGGCTTTGTCCTCGTTATCTGCGTCCACCGGATCTTGTTCCAGCGCCTTTTGTTGTTGGTTTCGCCACGCGTGCGCCCAAAAACGAAGCCAGTCACGCGATCCCACCACACCTTGACTGTCATGATGCCGACACAGCCATTGCTCACCCAGTGGCGCTACCGTCAAATGGTTTGTCTGCCACGGCAAACACAGCACATCGGGTAACCATTGCCGCGCATGGATATCTGCATCCGTTAGCGCTTGCTGCCAGGCTTGCATTTTGTCGTGGGCCACGACCGCTACGTGGGCAAGACTGCCCGCGACACTCAAAATACTGACGTGTACCCTGTCCACATCATCGGCCAATGCCTCTTCAAGTAAGTAAGGCACCACTTTATCGCGCTGACGCCGAGAGCCGGGCGGCAAGGTCACCGACCTGAGGGTCACCCAAGTGCTATCCACTAAGATCACCACACGCCGCGTTTGCGCTTGCTCCGTCAAGGCTGACAGATGATCGCATTCACCGGTCGCGGTGACCTGATTGTCACTCACACGCACCTGGGCCCAAAAGATCGGCTGGCTGGCATCACTGATCCTTATTATCAGTCGCTCGCTCACGCATTCCTCCAAAGCGACGACGCACCACAGTTGTGGTGCCATCGTCTTGATAGTGCAATAACGCCTGAATGTGACGTTGGGCAGACGCCACGGTCACATCGGCCTGTAATAAAAAAAACTCGCTGGTCACCGTGAGATGTGGGATCACTTGCTCACGGGCTTTGTCATCGAATTCACTCAGGTTTAACACCGCCATAAAGGCGTCGACATTTTTCCACCCAGCATCAGGGCGCTGGGCGATCACCTGTTTGGCTTGTTCTATCGACAGTGCAGGGGTAAACAGCGCCGCCAGCAAAGGCGCCTGCTTATCCGTCAGTGTATTGACATTGATTTTCAGCTCCGCACTGGGGATCGCACAAACCTGAGCGGATAAACGCTGAAAGACCTGCGCATTGACTCCTTTGACCGCACGCCACTCACTACGATCGGCCAACACGGCATCGGCCGTCACATAGGGAGGACGTAAACTCTCATAGTGGGCATCTTCGGCCCCGAGCGACTGGTCCAGTTGATTGTTTTCATCGACAAAGTCTCGCGTAGATTGGGCAATCACATCCGCTTGGTACTCATCATCGACCCCACTGCCGACCAAGGCTCTGAGTACCGTCACTTCATAGGGCACCGCACTGCCTAGGGTCGCGCCACGCAGCTGCAAACTATTCAAATTAAAGCAGGCTTGTGCATCTCGTAAGTGACCACTTACTGTGCCACCTTCTAGCGGAAAGCTGCGCTCTTTCTCGGCCCAACTTTGACTTAAATTCACCGTTTCACTGCCAGATAAACTGTCTCGCAGCACCGCTGCGGCAAGCCCTTCGACGGCCATGCCGTACCAATAGGCTTGCTGAAAATGAAGCTGATTTTCAGCGCGGTTGTAATTGGTGAATAACCGCGATGCCATGCTACCAGCTATCGCTGTCATTAACGCCATAATCAACATCACGATCAATAACGCTGTACCACGTTGACGACTCATTCTGCCTCCCGCTGTAGCGCCGCAGGCAGCGTTTGCCCAGCCAATAAATACGTCCGTACTAGCTGGCCATAGCGAGGATGGGTAAAACGCAATTGAATGGCATCGGGCAGTGCGTGAGGGGTATCAAAGCTGCTCTGCCAAGTCCCCTTCACGTTAAAGCGGAAGGTGAGATCATCAATATCGTCCAGCAATGTCATCACCGCCGGTTGTTCACCTGCCGCTTGATCCGGATAGCGCCAACGTAACCGCTCCAACTTACCATCTCGTTGGCGATACCCCACCGCCACCACTTCGCTACGCGGAAAACGATATTGGGGGTTAATCCAACCGGTACGGGTAAAGCGCACGCCCATAGCATCTCCGCCCAGTACCTCTTTACCTGCGGTCAGTAATTGCTCACTAGGGGCTTGGCCATCCATACGCTGGCGTCGCGCGGCCATTTGGCGAAAATCACTGTCCATGATCACCAGTGCACGCTGTAATTGTTGCAGCGTTTCTCCCACTTGGCGCGATTGCTCGTCACTGCGCTGCACCGTCTGTAGTACTTGATACGCAGTCAGGCTAATACTGGCGAAGACCACCAGCGCCAGCAACACTTCGAGTAAGGTAAACCCCTTTTCAGCGCGTGGCGACATAGGTCCTCACGGTTACCAGTGGATTGTCTGTCGATTCTGCCGCTGCAACGGCGAGATCCACCGCTCGCAGTGGTCCCGTGTTAGTCGCAATCGGCGTCAACTGCCACTGCCAGCGCTGCCCCGCCATCTCCGTGGTGCCTTGGGTGGCTTTGTCGGGCACCTTGCCGCTCAGCACTACCTCAGCCAACTGATTGTCAGCCACCATCGCCGCCAAGGTTTTTTGCTCAAGGCGACTTAGTGAGCGGGTATGCTGCCCAGTAGCTTTCATCACACTGAGCGCGGCTACCGCAAAAATGGCCACTGCAACCAGCACCTCCAGTAGCGTCATCCCATGTTGGGTCTTAGGCATCATCCATCCTCCTCGGCACGCTGCCAGCGAAATTGCGCCAATTCATTGGCCTTTAATTGCCACATGGCACGACCGTCGGTTTCGATGGTGAGCGTAAAGGGAGTGATTTCGCCATTCGGTAATAGCCAAATCTGAGGGGGCGCCACGGCGGTTTCTCCGTCTTCTTCAAACATGTTTTCGAACAGCGGTTTGTCTTCAAATAACCGATCCTGCTGCTGCCAACCAAAGCCATCCATACTCAACGCAAAGCGGCTTTGTTCAGGCAAGGTTCCTTGGGTTGCCCAACGATCACTGCTCACCGTTTGCCAGTTTTCTTCGCCTAACTTCAGCAGCTGATAATCATGGTTGTTGATCCGCACCCCGTAAGTCTGTCCTTCCAGCCAACTTTGCTCTGCCCACAACTTAATGCGTTGATACAAAGCTTGGCCGGCTTGCTCGGTCCGGGTATCAACAGGCTCGGGCCACACCATCACCACGCCTGAAGCGCTGACAGCAATAATCACCACCACCAACAGGATTTCGAGTAACGTGAAGCCCGCCGCATGACGCATGTTATTGCAGCTCGTTCAGGTTCCAGTTACCAATATCTTGATTGATCCCTTCACCGCCTTCTTGCCCATCCGCGCCTAGCGAGAACACATCAATCACACCATGCTCACCTGGGCTCACATAGCGATAGTCATTGTTCCAAGGGTCTTTAGGCAAACGCTTGATATAACCTTGTGCCGGATAGTTCCGTGGCACGGGCTCACTTTGTGGCTTGGTCACAAGTGCATCAAGTCCTTGGTCAGTGGTGGGGTACTGGTTGTTGTCCAGTTTGTACATATCCAGCGCATTTTCGAGCGCGCTAACATCTGCGATCGCCTTTTTCACTGCCGCTTTATCTTTGTTGCCCAATAAGTTCGGGGCGACAAAGCTGGCTAGCAAACCAATGATGACCACCACGACCATCACCTCGAGAAGCGTAAAACCTTGTTGACGACGCATCTTGTTCTCCTTGTTTATTATCATAAAATCACAACCCCACCATGTTATTCATGGCAATAATTGGCATCAAAGTGGCGACGACAATAAAGAGCACCAGACCTGCCATGAGCACGATCATCAGCGGCCCAAACACACCTAATGCCACGTTCACCTGCGCCTCAAAATCTTTATCTTGGTTATCGGCCGCCCGTGTGAGCATGGGTTCAAGTTCCCCACTGCGTTCACCGCTGGCAATCATATGCAACATCATGGGCGGAAAAAGCCCAGATTGATCCAGTGCCACTCGCAAGCTGGCACCTTCTCGCACCTTATCCGCAGCCTCGAGCACTCGGGTACGCACATACTGGTTGGTAATCACCTGTGCGGCGACCTTCATGCCATCCAAAAGCGGGATCGCACTGGCGGTACAAATCGCGAGAGTACGTGCAAAGCGCGATGTGTTGAGGCCACGTGCAACACGCCCCAAGACCGGTAACGACAACTTTTGTTTGTCCCATGCCAGTCGCCGTTGCTTGTCCTTCAGCAATGTACGTATTCCCGCACTGAGTAAGACAAGGCCACCCACGACCCAAATTCCCCATTGAGTAATAAAATCACTGGCGTTGAGGAGAAACTGTGTCGATGCGGGTAAGGATTGGCCGGTTTGAACAAACTGGCCGACGATGTCAGGCACCACGGTCGCCAACAAAAAGGCGACAATCACCACAGAGAAAAACGTCAAAATGGCGGGATAAAGCATCGCTTGTAGTAGGGTTGATTGAATGCGCTGACGATTTTCCACATAGTCCGCCAATCGCTCCAGCACCGTGCCCAAATGACCGGCTTTTTCGCCCGCCGCAATCATGGCACGGTACAGTTCATCAAACACTTGCGGATAATCGGCGAGCGCATCAGCAAGGGTATGGCCTTCCATCACCCGCGCGCGCACACTGGTCATCATACTGCCAATACGCGGCTTCTCGGCTTGCTCCGCCACCGCCCGTAAACACTCTTCCAGTGGCATCGCAGCCTCAATCAAGGTCGCCAATTGACGCGTGATCAATGACAGCTCTTGGGTGCTAATACCGCGGTTGCGAGATGAAAATAAAGGCCGCGACGTCTCGGCCTTTTGCTGGCTACGCTTACGTGTGGTCGCATTGACCACCAATGGCGTCAGCCCTTTGTCACGGAGCTGCTGCCGGGCCTGTCGAGGCGTATCCGCTTCAATCACACCTTTGCGTTTACGCCCTCGCGTATCTAAAGCTTGGTAATCAAACGCCGCCATCAGGTCTCCTTGGTGACTCGCATCACTTCTTCAAGCGTGGTTTTTCCTTGTAGCACTTTGGCCAGTCCGTCGTAGCGGATACTCGGACTCTGTGCGCGCACCGTTTGTTCAATGGCGTGCTCACCCGCATCGTGATGAATCAGTGCTTGCACCTTCTCGTCGACCGTCAGTAGTTCATGAATCCCCGTTCGGCCCTTGTAACCTTTGTGGTGACAACGCGAACAGCCCCCCGCTTTATACAAGGTGACGTTATCGCCAGGCTGAGCCAACCCCACATCCACAAACAATTGCTGCTGGCTAGCATCGGCTTGATAAGGGATACGGCAATCGCTGCAAAGGGTGCGAACCAAGCGCTGTGCTAGCACGCCAAGCAAGGAGGAGGAAAGCAAAAAGGGCTCGATGCCCATATCGCGCAAACGTGTTACCGCACCAATGGCGGTATTGGTGTGTAAAGTCGACATCACCAAGTGACCAGTGAGAGATGCTTGCACCGCGATTTGAGCAGTTTCTAAGTCGCGGATTTCCCCCACCATAACCACGTCAGGATCTTGACGCAGCATGGCACGCAACCCTCGCGCAAAGGTCATATCGACCTTAGGATTAACTTGGGTCTGCCCGATACCGGGAAGATCAAATTCGATCGGATCTTCTACGGTGAGAATATTGCGATCTTCACTGTTAATGGTTTGTAAGCCCGCATACAGCGTGGTCGATTTCCCCGACCCCGTTGGACCCGTGACAAGTAAGATCCCATGCGGTTTATGAATAAGATGACGGAAGTTCTCGTGCAATTCAGGCACCATCCCCAACTGAGCCAAGTCGAGTTGTACCGCGTTTTTATCGAGCAAACGCATCACCACACGCTCACCGTGAGAGGACGGCATAGTCGATACCCGTACATCGACGGCGCGACCGCCGATGCGGACCGAGATGCGTCCATCTTGTGGCACGCGCTTTTCGGCAATATCGAGTTTGGCCATCACTTTGACACGTGATACCAACAAAGGGGCTAACTTGCGGCTCGGCGATAAGACTTCGCGCAGCACCCCATCGACACGAAAACGGATCGACAATGCATGCTCAAAGGTTTCGATATGGATATCCGAGGCACTTTCCTTGATCGCTTCACCCAGCATGGCATTAATCAGCTTGATGATAGGGGCATCGTCCTCGGACTCAAGCAAATCCTCGCTCTGCGGCAACTCTTCAGCCAATGAGAAGAAATCATCACTGTCTGCATCGGCGCCAATGTCAGCCATCAGCTGCTGCGCATCCGCACTGTCTCGCTGATAGAGCACCGTCAATTGCTGCTCAAAATAGGCCTCATCCACGGTTTCTGGCACTAAGCGCGCACCCCATAACCGTTGCACTTCCACCAAGGTCTCAGGAGCCACCGACGGCAAACACAATAGCCGTGCCTGCGACGCATCGGACTGAATTAGAACCCCATGACGACGCGCAAAACCAAACGGTAACTGCCATTTACTCTCTGGCTCGTTCGCGAGTGCGACCGTTCGATCCGTCATCCTGCTAGCTCCGCTTGTAATGCACGTACTTCGGCCGGCATCACCGCATCACTCTTATAATCAGGTAATACAGGCTTTTGCGCATCTGGCATCAATTTGACCCCATCTTGTGCGCGCAGCAGTTGTTCGGCACGGATGTAGTTATACTTACGCTGTGTCACACCATCTGCGGTTAAGCCGGTACGAATAATGGTGGGCTTGATAAACAGCATCAGGTTTTTCTTTTCTGTCCCCGTAGAAGTGGATTT
Organism: Salinivibrio sp. PR932; assembly: GCF_001996125.1. Taxonomy (NCBI): domain Bacteria; kingdom Pseudomonadati; phylum Pseudomonadota; class Gammaproteobacteria; order Vibrionales; family Vibrionaceae; genus Salinivibrio; species Salinivibrio sp. PR932. The sequence goes on from NZ_MUFM01000014.1 coordinate 18,135, forward strand.
GAACAGATGACCCAACACCGGAATATCTCCCAATAACGGTACTTTGGACTCACTTTCTACAGTACGCTCATCAATCAAACCGCTGAGCACAATCATTTGCTGATCGCCCACCATCACTGACGTGTTTAATTGGCGTTTACCAAAGCGCACATCCACGGCGCCACTGGCCCCCAAGACATTCGACACCTCTTGCTCAATATCCAAGAGCACCGCAGAACCTTCATTGATTTGTGGGGTAACTTTTAGCTTGATACCCACATCTTTACGCTCGACGGTTTGGAACGGGTTATCGTTATTCGAACCGGTCCGTGAACCGGTAATCACAGGGACTTCCTCACCGACAATAAACGACGCTTCTTGATTATCCAGCACCATCAGGTTAGGTGAAGAAAGGATATTGGATTCGTTATTCGAGGCCACCGCAGTCACCAACGCGGTCCAATCTCCCATAATGACCCCGGCGGCAATACCATTTAATCCACCTAAAACTTCATTGAGCGCGGAGTAATCACCTGACTCTTTGATTTCAACAGTTTTTTCTTCACCGTCAATGATCCGCGTTTCGGTACGTGTCCTGTCTTTGGTCGCCTCTAATCCACCGAGATAACTCGATACACCAACTCCTGTATTGGTGAACTGAATGCCACCATTTTCAAGCGAGCCCCACTGGATGCCTAAATTGGCGCCATCAGACTCTGACATCTCTACGATTAGTGCTTCAATCAGTACTTGCGCACGACGAATATCCAGCTGAGAGATCACACTTTCCAAGGTTTTGAGGATATCGGGCGGCGCAGTGATCACCAACGAGTTGGTGCCTTGGTGCGAAGAAATTTGTACCGCTTGCTTTTGGGCACCCGGTTTACTCTTCTCTTCTTTTTCTTTCAGTAAGTTATCTGACACACCTTGAAGAACATCTACCACATCTTCCGCTTTGGCGTAGCGCAGGTAAATGACTCGGCTATTACCTGTGGTCGCCATTTCCTGATCAAGCTGTCTGATCAGCTTTTTCACTCGTTCGCGTACCTTAGGTTCACCTGAGACCAAAACGGCGTTTAAGCGCTCATCAGCGACAAAGCGTGGTTTAAGGAGATCGGGGGCATTATTGGCGTTATCTCGCTCGTTTAACGCTTCAACAATCCGTACCATTTCTGCGGCAGAGGCGTGATCTAAACGCACCACTTCTACCTCTTTATCACCGGCTTGGTCCACACGACGGATAATATCGGTCAAGCGATTCACGACCGCTGCACGCCCAGTAATCATGATCACATTAGCCGGATCGTAGTGGACTACGTTACCCGCTCCCGCATTGTTAATAAGCTGACGCAACAAAGGGGATAGCTCACGTACCGACACATTTTTTACCGCGACTACGCGAGTGACAACTTCATCTCCCACCACACTATCGTCTTCACCGACCACAGGTACCGGTGAGGTTTTGGCATCTTTGTCGCGGACCACTTTAACGACACCATTTTCCATCTCGACCACGGCAAAGCCATACACTTCGAGTACGTTTAAGAAAAACTGGTAGTACTGTTCATCAGTCAGGGTATCGTAACTGCGGACATTGATGGTGCCACGAACCGAGGGATCAACAATGATGGTTTTTTCGAGATTGCGGCCAACGATCTCAATAAACTCCTGAATATCTGTGCCCTTAAAAGAGGCACTAAACTCAGCGGCACCGGCTGGGATACCAGAAAAGAGAAGGCTCGCGGCCATCAGATAGGGGATCAGTCGTTGTTTGACCTTCACGTCACACTCCTATTGCCGCTGACGGCGAATGCTGTGGATTAAAGTTGAATCGAGATGTCATGTTGTTGTCCTTGTCGCTCGATCACCAAGTCAAGCGATCCCTGTTGTTGAATGCGTCCTAGAATATCAGGCAGTGCTGCGGACTGACTTAACGTCAGGCCATTGATAGCGACAGCAATATCCCCTGCCTGTAAGCCGGATTGCTCAAAAAAGATTGGATTGCGTCCCGGAGTGAGGCGAAAGCCCTTTATTTGATCGCCTTCGCGCACTTGTGACAGCTGCACAAAGTCAAATAAGCGTTGCGGGTTCTGGCTAAGCTGCTGCGCTAAGTCGGCAGGCCAGTCAGGGCTGGTCTGCCGCTTGGTCGCCATCGACTTTGGGGGCGTCGACGCATCAGTAGGGGAGGAAAAAACGGTCTGCGGTGTACTATCTGCATCGACCCCTGGCATAAGGAGCGCTTCGCGTCTTGACCCTTGGCGTAATATCACCCGATCGGATAAGACTTGATCGACACTGACTTGGGTCCCTTTCACCTGCTCACCCACACCGTAAGTCACTTGACGACCGCCGTTCGCGATCACGGCCAATGCACGCTTAGGATCGGTACTGGCCACCACGCCAACCAAAGTTAGGCGTAGCCGGGTTTCAGGGACATTGGTTACTGCGTGTTGCGTGGGTTGAGCGGCTGCTTGATAGCGACCAAACAGCTGGGCATTGACGATAGGAGCCAACGAAAAAGGATCCGTCGCAGCGCGAGAGGACGACGCCGACTGGCTTGCTACGGACAATACAGGTGCGGGTGCAGGCGCATAAAACGCCCACACCATTCGCCCAGCCAACCATGCCAGAACGAGGAACAGTAAAATGTTTAGCCACGTCGCAAGTCGTGCCACCTGCTGCGGTGACACAGTGAACGTGCCATGCTGGCGTCCTGCCTTACGCATCATCCCTTCCAAACCAAATTGAGTCACCGAGTGTCCATTGATGGCTTTTTTTACCATCAAGTTCCATCATTAGATTACGAAAAGCTGGGCATACTAGCAAAAACACGATGTGATATTGAGATAATTTTCATTTTTGTCGTAACCCCACATCCTAACCAAGCCAACACATTTAGGTCAGATTGTACCTCGACGTTGTGATACTGCTCTAAAGGAATTTTTGTGCTAATGTCGCCCATCCGGATTGCGCAGGAGTTGAGTCATGAAAACACACGCATCGGCGCCCTTGACGGCAGTCAGGCTAGACAAGTGGCTATGGGCCGCACGGTTTTACAAAACACGGTCAATCGCACGCAACATGATTGACGGTGGTAAGGTGCATTATAATGGCCAGCGCGCCAAACCTAGCAAAATGGTTGAAGTAGGTGCTGAGATCCGACTTCGGCAAGGACACGAAGAAAAAACCATTACTGTATTAGAATTATCAGAGCAGCGTCAGGGTGCGCCGATTGCGCAGACGCTGTATCAAGAAACCCAAGACAGTATCAAACAGCGTGAGCACAACACGGAAATGCGTCGCTTACACGCACACAATCCGCGCCCAGAAAGCCGGCCGGATAAGAAACAACGCCGAGATATTCGTAAGTTTAAACAAGGCATAGAGTAAGGCCGATCCCACTAACCAGGCCCTAAGCCGGAGAGAGATTGCATGTCAAACGATCAACTACACCGTTACCTATTTAAAGATGTGTCTGTGCGTGGTGAGCTGGTCAAGCTCGATGAAACCTATCAACGCATCTTGGAAAACCAAGACTACCCTGCGCCCGTCCAAGCGCTATTGGGGGAGATGCTTGTCGCCACCAGCTTACTCACTGCCACCTTAAAATTTGAAGGCTCGATTACCGTGCAACTACAAGGCGACGGTCCGGTATCACTGGCGGTGATCAATGGTGACCACCAGCAGCAACTGCGCGGTACCGCACGCCTGAAAGGCGACATCAAAGCCGATGCAACTCTACCTGAAATGCTCGGTAAGGGGCAGCTCATTATCACCATCGAACCAGTCGACGGCGAACGCTATCAAGGCATTGTGGGCTTAGACTCGGATCATCTGCAAGGCTGCCTTGAAGACTACTTTGCGCGTTCAGAGCAACTGGAAACGCGACTTTGGTTGCGCACCGGTGAGTTTGAAGGCAAACGCCACGCGGCCGGAATGATGCTGCAAGTGCTACCGGATGGCAAAGGGGACGATAACGACTTTGACCATTTGGCGAAGCTGACCGAAACGGTTAAAAATGACGAATTATTTGGCCTTGACGCAAAAGACGTCCTTTATCGTCTATATCACCAAGAAAGCGTCACCGTTTTCGATCCTCAGTCAGTATGCTTTAAATGCAGCTGCTCACGCGAGCGCAGCGCACAAGCGATAGCCGCGATTGAGCGCAGCGAAATCGATAAAATGATTGCAGAAATGGGCACAATTCGTTTGCACTGTGATTATTGCGGCAGTGATTATGCGTTTGACAGCGTCGATGTCGCAGCCATCTTTGAGCAGAATGCCGATTCATCGTCACAAATGCAGTGAAAAACGTGCTACATATTTAGTTGCATAAAACAAAGAAACCCAACTTAGTTCAAAAGCCAGCATCAAGCTGGCTTTTTTCTTGGTCTCCTCGGACACATCTCACATTTTTTTACGCATTAATTTTGTACAAACAATAAGAGCTCTGTGGGTAGCGCAAACGTTTAACTAAGCGTTACCATAGAGGGAGTCACGTCACCTGGTGGTCAGTACCCTACAATCAAAATAGCCCTAGTGTGCGTGCGGTAATTTTTTGCAGTAACTCCCTGAATGGCACTATTCAGGTTGCTAGCATAAAGACAGTTAACAACATCTTACCCCAAGGAGCACCTATGACTGTCCTGAACGTCGAATCCGAAGTCGCCGGCATCGATCTTTCCCGTCATGGTCTGGAAAATGTCAAAGAAGTCATTCGCAATCCCTCTTATGAACAGCTGTTCGAGGAAGAAACCAAACCTGGGCTGGAAGGCTACGAAAAAGGCGTGGTGACTGAGCTCGGCGCTGTGGCGGTGGATACCGGTATTTTTACTGGCCGTTCACCAAAAGATAAATACATTGTGCGTGATGACACCACCCGCGATACCGTGTGGTGGTCCGATCAAGGGAAAAACGATAACAAGCCGATTGATCACGCCGTTTGGAAAGATTTAAAAGCTTTAGTCACCCAGCAACTCTCTGGCAAACGTCTGTTTGTGATTGATGGCTACTGCGGTGCCAACCCTAACACACGTTTACGGATCCGTGTGATCACCGAAGTGGCGTGGCAAGCGCACTTTGTGAAAAACATGTTTATCCGTCCTACCGATGAAGAGCTAAAAGACTTTGAGCCCGACTTTGTGGTCATGAACGGTGCTAAATGCGTCAACAATAAATGGCGCGAGCAGGGTTTGAACTCGGAAAACTTCACGGTCTTCAATCTTACCGAGCGCATGCAGCTTATCGGCGGGACATGGTACGGCGGCGAGATGAAAAAAGGCATGTTTGCGATGATGAATTATTTCTTGCCCTTGCAAGACATCGCGTCCATGCACTGCTCGGCAAATATGGGCAAAGACGGCGACGTCGCGATTTTCTTCGGCCTATCTGGCACGGGTAAAACAACCCTCTCCACCGATCCGAAGCGTCAGCTGATTGGCGACGACGAACACGGCTGGGACGATCATGGTGTGTTTAACTTTGAAGGCGGCTGCTATGCAAAAACCATTAAGCTGTCCAAAGAAGCAGAGCCCGATATTTACAATGCCATTCGCCGCGATGCGCTGCTTGAAAATGTCACTGTACGCGGTGATGGCCGTATCGACTTTGACGATAACTCCAAAACCGAAAACACCCGAGTCTCTTACCCGATTTATCATATCAATAATATCGTTAAGCCAGTGTCGAAAGGCGGACATGCCAACAAGGTGATCTTCCTCTCCGCGGATGCGTTTGGTGTGCTACCGCCGGTGTCTAAACTGACGCCTGAGCAGACCAAGTATCACTTCCTGTCTGGCTTTACCGCGAAACTGGCCGGCACTGAGCGTGGTATTACCGAGCCGACACCTACCTTCTCAGCTGCTTTCGGGGCCGCATTCTTGACCTTGCACCCAACCAAGTATGCAGAAGTGTTGGTCAAACGTATGGAAGCGGCAGGTGCAGAAGCCTACCTAGTGAATACTGGTTGGAACGGCTCAGGCAAGCGTATTTCGATTAAAGATACCCGCGCCATTATTGACGCTATCTTAGATGGTTCGATTGAGAAAGCAGAAACGAAGACGATTCCTATCTTCAATCTCACCGTGCCCGTCTCACTCGACGAGGTCAACGATGGCATCCTTGACCCGCGTGATACCTATGTCGATCCACTCCAGTGGGAAAGCAAAGCGAAGGACCTTGCCCAACGCTTTATCGATAATTTCGACAAGTATACCGACACCCCAGAAGGGGCTGCTTTGGTTTCAGCCGGGCCTCTGCTCGACTAAATCATCCCACTTACGCCCCATAGCAATATGGGGCGTACTTTTTGCCTAGCAGTTGAATTTAGGCCACTTTTGCGCCAGTCTTAATCCATTCATCGTCACCGTTTCTCGCTCCGATAGGATTTGCCCATGCGCATCCTGGCCAAACTGATTGCCAGCTTGATCATCCTGATTGTCACCGCGCTTTTCGTGGTTGTGGTGCTTTTGCATACCCGATACAGCACACCTGTCTTTAATACCGTCTCCCAGACTCTGTTACCCGGTAAACTCACCGCGGCACAAGTGGGGTATCACTGGCGCTCACCGCTGCAACTGACATTGATTCAACCGGATTATCAAGCCTCCCAAACCGATTGGCATGCGGACAAACTACAACTTTATATAGACCCCGCCACCTTTCCACACATTGCTTGGCTACGCATTGATGGTATGGATATTGACCTTGATGCGCTGGACGCCAACCCATTTCAGGAATTACCTCAAGGGCTGACTATTGGTCGAGTGCTACTAAGTGATGTCACCCTACACACGGGGCACTGGCAAGCCACCAATGTCCGTGCACAACTCGATAATTGGCAAAAAGGCGCCCAAGCCTATGGCACAGTGAAAGGACGAGCACAATGGGAAATAGGCTCGCTTAACGGACAAGGTATCGCCTTAACCCAGTTACTACTGGATGCGAAACCGAGCGACCAAGGGTGGAACATTCTAGGCGCCTCGATGCAGTGGCAACGCGCTGCAATCAGTGCGCAGGGCCATTGGCAACCCGGTACCCTCGCGCTCGAGCAACTCACCATCAGCGATGCGGTGATTGATAGCGAGCAAACCCGCCAGACGCTCGCGCAAGCACTCGCGGCTTGGCCTCATGATACCGTGTTAACCGTCGCCCGCGCCGACGTAAGACAACTCAGCGCAGAAACGCATCCCCTGTCGGTGAACCAGTTAACCTTCTCGGCACAAAATCTTCGTTTCGCACCCGACACGCCTTGGTGGTATCAACCGGCGATGCGATTGTCATTCAACGCCGATTATCTACGCTGGCAAGGCCAAACTTGGGAACAACCGCTGGGCGATATCGAGTGGCGAGATAACACAGTGATCGTCAATCAGCTCACCAGCCAATTGCAGGAAGGCTTTTTTGCTGTGTCTGGCCAATTCGCCCAGAACAATTGGCAAATAGACCGTTTCCAAGCCAACGGTTTAACCCTCTCTCGCCAAGAACTTGCTCCCATTCTAGCCCTGTTACCCGGTATACCGACCCAACTGAGCATCACCAGTTTACAGTTAAAGCATAACGAGTGGCTCAACTTATCCCCTGACTTTGCCACCAAAATCAGTGGTATTGATGTGGATGGCCAGTCTCTTGAGATCCGCGACGGCGAGCTGGTCAATGGTCTCATCACAGCCAGCGCCAACCATGCAAGTATTAACCAGCAGTGGCTCGCAGAGCCCTACCTGCGTCTTGAGGCTCATGATCGCAAGCTTCAGCTACACCAATTTTTACTGGGGTTTCCCGATGGCCAACTGGCGCTATCTGGACAGATCAATCTCGCCGCACCAAGCCGACCTTGGTCGCTGGCCGTTGACGGTTTGCAAATTCCCTTGTCCATTTACCATGCTTGGTTTGAGTGGCCATTGCCGCTAGATGGCTTTCACGATATTGAGGGGCAATGGTCAGGATTGGCAGGAGACGCACACAGCTTTAAGGTGGGGTTGAACGGTCAATTAGCCGTGACTTTCCTCGACAGCGCAGCGGCGCAAACAGACCCATCTGTGGACGAGCCATGGTCTATTCGGCTTGCACACTGGTTGAAAGGGGAGACTGTTCCGCCTGAGGAAAGCCGCTTAGTTCCGCTACCCTTTGCATCGCTGACGCTCAATGCCGATCGCGGTGACATTCGCGCCACGCTCAGCGGCGAGCAAACCCTGTCACTTCGCTGGCCGATTTATCAAGCGACAGAGCCTAACGTCGGCGAATAAAGCGCTAACGCAGCAGAGCCAGTTGCGGGGCCGGTTGCGTGGTTGCCGCATCATCCGATGGCAGTAAAACATAAGTGCCCGTGAACACCCCAGCCTGTTCGTCACCACTGAAAAACGCCACTTCTAGCGTCACCCGCGCTCGACGCCCGTTTTCGAGTCGGTCTAGATCGCCGCTTAAACTGTCTAAAGACACGCTGGCGCGGGGACGCTCTGCCACCGGACGACGATAGCGAATATGGCTGTCTGCGAGCACAATATCAGCACTCAACTGGCGCTCTTTCATCAGCAACCACACCATGCCCCAACCAGCGAGCGTGGCAAGACTGAAAATGCTGCCTGCAAACATGGTGTGATGCGGGTTTAAGTTGGCATTGAGGTTAGCGCACACTTCGAAGCGATAACCGGTAAATTGATTGATTTTGACCCCCATTTTGTCACTAATGGGGATCTGGTGCTGCCAACGCCTTTGCAGTTCAGCGCACCATTCAGGTCGACGCACCACATCCGACAGTGGGTCTAAATGCTTCACCATTTGTTGGTGTCGGATAGGGCCACGCTCATCACTCAACTCACCTTGGCTAATGAATTCATGCTTGGCGTAAAAACTGACCGCGTCCTCACGCGCATTACAGACTAAGCGCTTGGCCCCTTCTTGGCGCGCTAAGGACTCTAACGCCATCAGCACCAACGCGCCCAGACCTCGGCTGCGATAGTCCGGTGAAACCGCCATATAACGGATTTGACCGTCGTTATCTGGGGTCAGATACAACCGGCCAATCGCTACAGGCTCGCCATTGCCATCGACAATCATTCGATGGCAGGCACTCACGTCATATGCGTCGCGCTCAGAGCCACGCGGGGCATGCCAAGGCTCGCGTAGCATGCGATAACGAAAATCGTAATAACGCGCCAGATCTTGCTCTGTTTGTGGCGTCACCATTCGGAACATGCCTGTCTCTCCCTGTTAGGCTGGTTAAACCTGAAGCCAAAATGTGACCGGTCCATCATTGACCAAACTCACTTTCATGTCTGCGGCGAACTGCCCAGTTTGGGTCTGAAGCCCCGCTTGGCGACAGTGATCACAAAACAAATCGTACAAACGCGCCGCCTCTTCCGGCGCCGCGCCTGAAAAGCTCGGCCGCATCCCTTTTTTAGTATCCGCTGCAAGGGTGAACTGCGAAACCACCAGCAGCTCGCCTCCAGCCTGAGCAACATTGAGGTTCATTTTGCCGGCATCGTCTTCAAATACCCGATAGCCAGTGACTTTGTGCGCCAGTTTGGCAGCCTGCGCATCGGTATCTCCTTTTTCTACGCCTAATAGCACCACCAGCCCTTTGCCGATGGTACCGAGGGTATTGCCCTCAACCGTGACGTTCGCTTCACTCACGCGTTGAATTAAGGCGATCATAACGCTCCTTATTGTCTTCATTTTCAATCACAGCAGGGACAGGTTTGTCTCGCGGCGCCGCATCCCCTTGGGGACGCCACAGTGCTGACTCATGCAAGGTGGCTGTCACTTGCGCACCAAACAACACGATGCACCAACTAAAATACACCCAAACAAATAAAATCGGCACCACGGCCAGTGCACCGTATATCAGCTGATAGGAAGGAAAGTGCGTGACGTACAACGCGAACACTTTTTTGCTCAATTCAAACAAAATGCTGGCAGCTGCCGCGCCCACTAACGCATGGCGTAATCGCACTCGGGTATTCGGCACCAGCGTATACAGCCCCATAAACGTGAGCGTGGTTAATACAAAGGGTAATCCACGCAGCAATGTAGTAAATAAATCACTGGCGACACCGCTTTGTAAGAGCGATAGCGACGTCAAATACGAGCTCAAAGCAATACTGGTACCAATCAAGATAGGGCCCAGTGTCAGCACCATCCAGTAAATTGAAAAGGCGATCATCATTGGTCGCTTGGTCTTAATCTTAAAGGTGTGGTTCAAACTTTTATCAATGGCAGAAATGAGCATAATGGCGACCACGAACAAAAAGCTGACCCCCACCGCGGTCATCTTGCCCGCATTGGCGACAAACTCATTGAGGTAATGCGCGACGATTTCGCCCGCCGCTGGGACGAAATTATTGATCACAAATTGCTGCAGTGTTTCGCCCACTTGCGAAAAGCCGGGAAAACTCGAGAACGCAGACAGCACCACAGTGACAAGCGGGACCAAGGACAACAAGGTGACATAAGCCATATAGCCGGCACTCACAGTGAGCCTATCTTCTCCCATTCGTTGCCACAAATGACGAACCATGGCCTGTAGCCAGTCACGTGAGCATTGCCACGAGGGCATGTCACGCAGCGGATTATCGAGCATACCTTGTTCCTAACCTTGTGTTAGCCTTACGCTTATTCAGTGTACATGATTTATAACCAAGGAGTTGCCTGTGCGGGCCGTGCTACTATTTTTGACCAGTTTAACCCTGCTAACCGGCTGTCAGTCTGCCTATTACGCCGCGATGGAGCAAGTCGGCGTTCATAAGCGCGATATCATGGTCGATCGTGTTGAAGATGCCGCCAGTGCGCAGCAAGAGGCACAAACCCAGTTTAACGACGCGCTTGAAGCATTGACCGCATTGACGCAGTTTGATGGCGGCGAGTTACAAGCGGCTTATGATACGGTCAATAAGCACTATCAAAAAAGCGAAGCAGCAGTGACTCAGGTGCGTGACCGCATTGATGCCTTGGACGCTGTGGCGCAGGCCTTATTTTCCGAGTGGGACGAGGAGCTGGCGCTATACACCAATCCACGCCTCAAACGCGAGAGTGCCCAGCGTTTGCGAGCCACACAAGCCGAGTATCAGCGCTTGTATGATGCCATGCAACGCGCCGAACGCACCATGACACCCGTGCTAAATACGCTGCAAGATAACCGCTTATATCTGAAACACAATCTGAATGCACGCGCCATCGGTGCACTCCAAGGCGAATTCAAAAATCTCGCCGGCGATATCGATCGCGCTATTGCCGATATGCAGCGTGCCATTCAAGCATCCGATCGGTTTATTCAAACCCTTAATTAATCCATAGGCACAAAAAAAGGCACCCGAGGGTGCCTTTTTGACGCTTCGCATTCACGATTTAGCCTTTACGGCCTGCACGCTTACGCTCAGTTTCAGTCAGTAACTTCTTACGAATACGGATGCTTTCTGGTGTCACTTCCACCAGCTCATCGTCATCGATAAACTCAAGCGCTTGCTCAAGGGTAAACTTGATGGCAGGTGTCAGTACCTGTGCATCATCGGTACCAGACGCACGCACGTTGGTCAGCTGCTTACCTTTCAAGCAGTTAACTGTCAGATCGTTAGAACGGTTGTGAATACCGATGATTTGACCTTCGTACACTTCATCACCGTGCTCAGCAAACAGACGGCCACGCTCTTGCAAGTTAAACAGAGCATAAGTCAGTGCTTTACCCGCCGCGTTAGAAATCAGTACACCGTTAACACGTTGACCGATATCACCGCCTTTAAATGGGCCGTAGTGGTCAAACGTGTGATAAATCAAGCCAGAGCCCGAGGTCAGGGTCAAAAACTCAGTCTGGAAGCCAATCAGGCCACGAGACGGCATCATAAAGTCCATACGGACACGGCCTTTGCCGTCTGGCAACATATTGGTTAATTCACCTTTACGCAGACCGATGTTCTCCATCACGCCGCCTTGGTGCTCTTCCAGTACGTCAATGGTCACGGTTTCAAACGGTTCCAGTTTTTGACCATCTTCTTCTTTGATGATCACTTCTGGACGTGATACCGCAAGCTCGTAGCCTTCACGACGCATGTTTTCGATCAGGATAGATAGGTGCAGCTCACCACGACCAGATACGCGGAACTTATCTGGGTTATCCGTTTCTTCAACGCGCAGTGCAACGTTGTGTACCAATTCTTTTTGCAAACGCTCAAGAATGTTACGCGACGTAACGTATTTACCTTCCAGACCCGCAAATGGCGAGGTGTTCACTTGGAAGGTCATGGTCACCGTTGGCTCATCGACGGTCAACGCTGGCAGCGCTTCTGCATTGCTTGGATCGCAGATGGTATCTGAAATTTTCAGCTCGCCAAGACCGGTGATAGCAATGATGTCGCCCGCTGTCGCTTGCTCAACGTCGTTACGCTCAAGGCCCAAGTAGCCCAGTACGCCACCTACTTTACCGTTACGCTTGCTACCGTCGGCGCTAACAATGGTCACCTGTTGGTTAGGCTTCACCGAGCCGCGAGTAATACGACCAACACCGATAACGCCTTTGTAAGAGTTATAGTCCAGCTGAGAGACTTGCATTTGGAATGGGCTGTTGATGTCAACATCCGGCGCTGCAACGTTATCAACGATCGCATTGAACAGCGGTTCCATGTTCTCGCCTTCGGTGGCTTCGTCTAGGCTCGCCCAACCGTTTAGTGCGGATGCGTAAACCACTTGGAAATCTAGCTGCTCGTCGGTCGCACCCAAGGTGTCAAACAGATCGAATACCTGATCCATCACCCAGTCAGGACGCGCACCAGGGCGGTCAATTTTGTTGATAACCAAAATTGGCTTCAGACCGTGAGCAAACGCCTTTTGGGTGACAAAACGCGTTTGTGGCATTGGGCCGTCAACCGCATCAACCACTAGCAGCACAGAGTCAACCATCGACATGATACGCTCTACTTCACCACCGAAGTCGGCGTGTCCTGGAGTATCGACGATGTTGATGCGGTAATCATTCCAGTTAATGGCGGTGTTTTTCGCCAAAATGGTGATGCCACGCTCTTTCTCAATGTCGTTCGAGTCCATGACACGCTCTTCCACTTCACCGCGGGTTGCTAGCGTGCCGGACTGCTGCAGTAGCTTATCCACTAGCGTGGTTTTACCGTGGTCAACGTGGGCAATAATGGCGATATTTCTCAATTTATCAGTCTGTAAGTTGGTCATGGACTCTCTTTTCACTCGATAGACGGGGGCGCGCGCCGAACCTTGGGTTAAACACACCTACCACGACGGTGCCGCCACCTGATTAAAAAAACGGCCGTAATGTACCAGATTTTGTCGCAAAACCCACCTAAATATGTGAATCAGCGCAAAGACAATGACGGACTCTTGTGTTCACACTGGTGAATTATTAAGCAAATACAAAGGCTCAGTGAGAAAAAGACCAAGATGAATTTTTAAAGGCAAACCACACTCTCACCGCCATTTGTCTGCTATAACTTCGAGGGCTGCACGGCTGTCGTGCGAATCCAACACCACTGCCAAGTTATTTGCACCATAGTAATGCATTGATGCACAATAATGGTGCATACAGACAGTGTTTCGGTGCCCATTACTCGTCGCGTTGCCCGTCAATGGGGCAATTAGCTCGTTTAAAATTGTTGGCACAGTTTTCGCTTTGTACTGTGCAAGGAGCAAACCCAGCTTACCCTTTTATTTTGACACCGGAGGTTATTTCACATGTCAGTAGAAAACGTGCTCGCATTGATCCAAGAGAACGAGGTGAAATTCATCGATCTGCGCTTTACCGATACCAAGGGTAAAGAGCAGCATGTCTCTATTCCTTCACACCAAATCGATGCTGACTTTTTCGAAGAAGGCAAAATGTTTGATGGCTCATCCGTCGCCGGTTGGAAAGGCATCAACGAATCAGACATGATCATGATGCCTGACCCAAGCTCAGCCGTGCTGGACCCATTTACCGAAGAAAGCACGCTCAACATTCGCTGTGATATTCTCGAGCCCTCAACCATGCAAGGCTACGAGCGTGACCCTCGCTCGATTGCGAAGCGCGCCGAAGACTACATGCGCGCAACTGGCATTGCTGATACTGTCCTGATCGGTCCTGAGCCAGAGTTTTTCTTGTTCGATGACGTGAAATTCGCCACCGATATGGCCGGCTCTTTCTATAAAATTGATGATGTCGAAGCGAGCTGGAACTCAGGCTCGGCGTTGGAAGGCGGTAACAAAGGCCACCGTCCAGGCGTAAAAGGCGGCTACTTCCCAGTTGCCCCTGTGGATTCATCACAAGATATCCGCTCTGCCATGTCATTAGTGATGGAAGAAATGGGCCTCGTGGTTGAGGCGCACCACCACGAAGTGGCAACTGCAGGACAAAACGAGATCGCAACCCGCTTTAATACCCTGACCACCAAAGCGGACGAAATTCAGATCTACAAGTATGTCGTGCATAACGTCGCCCACGCCTTTGGTAAAACCGCGACCTTTATGCCAAAGCCACTGGTTGGTGATAACGGCTCGGGCATGCACGTACACCAATCACTCGCGAAAGACGGTCAAAACCTGTTTGCCGGTGACAAGTACGGTGGCCTATCCGAAACCGCCCTTTATTACATTGGCGGTATCATCAAGCATGCGCGTGCCATCAACGCCTTTGCCAACGCTTCGACCAACTCGTACAAGCGTCTGGTTCCTGGTTTTGAAGCGCCTGTCATGCTGGCTTACTCCGCGCGTAACCGTTCTGCGTCCATCCGTATTCCGGTGGTGCCGAGCCCGAAAGCACGTCGTATCGAAGTCCGCTTTGGCGATCCATCTGCGAACCCATACCTGTGCTTTGCTGCGATGCTGATGGCTGGTCTTGACGGGATTAAAAACAAGATCCATCCAGGCGATGCGATGGATAAAGACTTGTACGACTTACCCGCAGAGGAAGCGGCAGAAATTCCAACCGTTGCCGAGTCTTTGAAAGAAGCCTTGCAAGCCCTTGACGCCGATCGTGAATTCTTGACGGCCGGTGGCGTGTTCTCGGATGACTTCATCGACTCTTACATTGGCCTAAAAGCCGGTGACGTGGAGCGTATCCAAATGACCACGCACCCTGTTGAGTTCGAACTTTACTACTCAGTGTAAAGCGCCCACCAACAGAAATTACGGCCCACCTCGCAGGTGGGCTTTTTTATGCTTGAGCCCGCCTACTGCCGTTTTACACTCAATGTTTTACAGTGACGAGGCACAACAAACATGAAATGGTTTCTCGTAACTTGGTTGCTTATCACACTGCCTTGTGCAGCCACCAGCGTCTATCAATGGACTGATGCGAAGGGGGTTTTGCATCTCAGTGATACGCGGCCGGTTGGCGAGATGTCGGTCACTGAGCATACGGTGACATCCTTTACGCCATCCACGCCGCCTGTCTCGCCTTCATCAAACCTGACGCCTGCCGCCTCCTCAACCGAGCCGGACGTCGCGGTGGCGCTCTCACTCACTCACCCTGTAGAAGGTGCGACCTTGCGCAGCAATCCCGGTAAGCTCACAGTCTCGGCATCAGTCCGCCCCGCCCATGCATCCACAGAGTCGGTGATATTGCTCCTCGATGGTGCAAAGGTAGCGCTTTCTCCCCAGCAAACCACACAGCAAGATCAGCGAACGTTGCATTGGCATATCGAGCCGGTCGATCGGGGCACTCACACGGTGCAAGTTCAATACATTGAAAACGGCAAGGTTATTGCATCATCTCCCGTTCATCGTTTCTTTTTGCACCGAGCACATCTCAATCAACCGTCGCGTCAGACGCACTAGCGACGCGGTTATCGCCTGATGACAACCGGTTGAGTTCACAAAGCCACTGACGGGGGCTGCACGGTGTACAGAGTTTGATTACACTCAATGCACCATTGTAGTGCAAACAAGGATTCAGCCGCACATGATGCCAGGGCAACTGTTCGATCATCTGCTAACGGCCATTGTCGTGGTCGACACACAATGGCGCATTTTGTACGCCAATGCAGCCGCTGAGCAGCTGATGCACCAAAGTGTCCGCCGTTTAGTTAACCAACCGCTCACAGAACAGCTTCAACATGCCAGTGTGGATTGGTCACATATCGTCAGTACCACACAAGCCGGACAGAGCTTGACCGACAGTGATGTGACTTGGGTGGTCGACGGCCAACCACAAAAAGTCCAGCTTAGCGCGAGTCCACTATTTGATGATCCAAACGGCGGGAAAATCCTGCTCGAAGTCAATGTGGTCAGCCAGCAGCAACGGATCAGTAAAGAGCTCGCCCAAAAAGCACAGCAACAGGCGGCCAAAGAGTTAGTCCGAGGGTTAGCGCACGAAATAAAAAACCCGCTCGGTGGCTTACGTGGTGCGGCACAACTGTTGGAAAAAATGTTGCCCGATGCCAGTTTGGCCGAATACACCCAAATCATCATTGAGCAAGCGGACCGGCTTCGTAACCTCGTCGACCGGCTACTGGGCCCACAGCGTCCGGGGCTGCGACAAAAGCAAAATATTCATGTGGTGCTGGAAAAGGTCCGTCAGTTAGTCAATCTCGACACGCAGGGCGCGGTCAACATCATTCGCGACTACGACCCTAGCTTGCCGGATTTTGACATGGATCCCGAACAACTCGAGCAAGCGATTCTCAACGTGGTGGCCAATGCTGCCGACGCGGTGCGCGAGCAAGCCGATGGACAAATTACCTTGCGTACACGCACAGGGTTTCAAACCGTGATTCATGGCATGCGTCATCGCGTCGTGGCACAAATCGAGATTATCGATAACGGGCCGGGCATCAGCCCCGAGCTGCAAGACACCTTGTTTTACCCCATGGTCACCAGCAAAGTGAACGGAAATGGCCTCGGGCTTGCGATTACCCACCACCTCATTGATCAGCATAAAGGAAAGATTGAGGTTAATAGCTGGCCAGGGCACACCTGCTTTATCATCCAATTACCGATTATTGAAAAGGACACCACGCATGAGTAAAGGAACCATCTGGATTGTTGATGATGACAGTTCCATTCGTTGGGTCATGGAGCGCACCTTAAGCGCCGCCAATTTAGCGTGTCAGACATTTTGTGATGCCGACAGTGTGTTAAGCGCACTCCGCGAGCAAACACCCGATGTGTTGGTCTCCGATATCCGCATGCCAGGCACGGATGGGCTCGCCCTTCTCCATCGCGTTCATGAGCAGCATCCAGATTTGCCCGTGATCATTATGACCGCACACTCAGATTTGGATGCCGCGGTGAATGCTTACAAAAAGGGCGCATTCGAGTATCTGCCCAAGCCGTTTGATATTGATGAAGCCCTAGCTTTAGTCGAGCGTGCACTGGCACATCGCAAAGAACAGCAAAAGCAGCAAACCACCCAGCCTTCTCAAGCGGACATGCCAGAAATCATTGGTGAAGCGCCCGCCATGCAAGAAGTGTTTCGCGCCATAGGTCGTCTTTCTCGTTCATCGATTTCAGTCTTGATTAATGGCGAGTCTGGCACAGGGAAAGAGTTAGTGGCGCAAGCATTGCACCGCCATAGCCCCCGCGCTGACCATGCTTTTATCGCACTCAACATGGCCGCGATTCCTAAAGATTTGATTGAGTCTGAATTGTTCGGCCACGAAAAAGGCGCCTTTACCGGTGCAAACTCGGTGCGCCAAGGACGGTTTGAG
Source organism: Salinivibrio sp. PR932 (assembly GCF_001996125.1). Classification (NCBI taxonomy): domain Bacteria; kingdom Pseudomonadati; phylum Pseudomonadota; class Gammaproteobacteria; order Vibrionales; family Vibrionaceae; genus Salinivibrio; species Salinivibrio sp. PR932. The sequence continues at coordinate 35,747 of NZ_MUFM01000014.1, forward strand.
CAAGCCAATGGCGGCACGTTATTCCTCGATGAAATTGGCGATATGCCACTGGATGTGCAAACACGTTTGCTCCGTGTGCTGGCGGATGGACAATTCTATCGCGTCGGTGGTCACGCCGCCGTGGATGTGGATGTGCGGATCATCGCCGCCACCCACCAAGATTTAGAGCGCTTAGTGGCGGAAGGCGCATTTCGAGAAGACTTATTCCACCGCCTGAATGTCATTCGCGTCCATTTACCGTCTCTTAAAGACCGACGCCAAGATATTCCTCAGTTGTGTCAGTATTTTCTCGCCCGCGCTGCGGAAGAGCTCGGCGTCGAAGCCAAACAGCTCCATCCAGATACCAAGGCCATCATGAGCCAACTACCTTGGCCGGGAAATGTACGTCAGCTAGAAAATACCTGCCGGTGGTTAACCGTCATGGCCAGTAGCAATGAGGTCTTACCCAGCGACTTACCTCGTGAGCTGCTTCACCAGCCCATCCGCCTCGCTGAGAACGAAGAGCAAGACTGGCAGCACGCATTGGCGCAATGGGCAGAACATGCGATTGCCAGTGGCCAACACGGCATTTTGCAACAGGCACTACCGAGTGTTGAGCGCATATTGTTGGAGTCAGCATTGGCACACACCCATGGCCACAAGCAGGATGCAGCGAAAATACTCGGATGGGGACGAAATACACTCACCCGCAAGCTAAAAGAGCTTAATATTGAGTCATGACTCATTATTAAAACTCAAACACTTTGAACCTCTGCTAAATTTAATAACAGTGATTGGGGTACAATCCGCCAATTGTGTTGGGTTCTTAAGAAGAGTTAAGTTGTTGTACTAATGAGAAACATGCGTCCCCTTTCGATTCGAGCAGCTGTCATGTTACCCGTGTTTCTCGTACTCACGCTGACACTGATTGTGATCGTTTTTACAATCAACAATCATTACCAGTCCAGTTCGCGTTTCGTTGGTAAGTTATTGCTTACCGACTACTCTCAGGGGGTTGAGCACGACTTACGCCAATACCTCGAAAATCCGTTTTACGCCAATGTCTTTGTCGCTGACAGCGTGGCGGCGTGGGCGGAAGATCGCAACCCCACCCCACAAGACATTCGCAATTACTTGCTCAACAGCTATACCTCCCTTTTTCAAGCTATGCCTCATATGCAGGTGTTGAGTATTGGTGTCGATGCCCGCGGCGACTATTACGGCTACCGCAAAAGCACCAGTGGCCAATACATCCTCATGGAGCGCAGTGATGAGACCAACCGCGCCTTACGCATCTTCGATGGGCGTACGCCTTTATCCAATGTGATTTATCAAGATGGGGATTACGACCCCCGTGTGCGTCCTTGGTATATTCCTGCCTTTAACCGTGAGCAGCCTCGCTGGACCGATATTTATCGCGATGCTGATGAAGTGGGAGAAGTCTCGCTTTCTGCCATTGCCCCCATTCAAATAAACGACAAAGTATGGGGCGTGGTTGCCAGCGACATCAAACTAACTGCTTTCAATCAGTTTTTAAGTGAGCGTCAGCAAAAGCTGGGCGGTGCCTTATTTATTGTCGATAGTGAAGGGCGCATGCTGGCACATAGCGGCCAAGACAGTCCGACCAATATTCTTCATTTTCCAGGCGTCCCCAATAACTCGGTGCTCAACAATACCATCAGAAATATCTCCGATGACTGGCCCCCTGCGCCCTCGCAATTGGGGCAACCTTTTTATTTTAAGATTGCCGACAAGGGCAATTTTTACGGCATAATCAAGAAGGTAGACATGGCAGCACCTTTCCAACACGACTGGTATGTGGTGGTGGCCTTGCCCGATCAATTACTGCTGGAGAGCTTACTCAACCAACAAAAGATCAGTGTCTACCTCGTGATAACCATGGCGCTAGTTGGGTTAATGGTGGTGTATTTGATTATTCGCCAACTCACCCGCCCTTTGCGCGATACCGCGGAAGCTGCCGCCAAGCTTGCTTCAGGGAACCTGACGTATCGGATCAATACCTCTGCCAGTTTGCGAGAAATCGCCATTCTTAAAGATGCCTTTAACAACATGTCCGACAAAGTGCAGGACTCGTTCAATGCATTACGTCTACAGGTCCGTCAAGACAACTTAACCCGTTTGTACACCCGAGAAGGCTTATTAGAACAAGCCAACACCATCCGCTATCACACGCCCAACACCTTAGTGATCCTCGGCATCAACGGGTTTCGCAACATCAACGACAGCCTTGGCCAAGACGGCGGCGACCAACTGCTATGCACCATTGCTCAGCGCTTAACCGATCTCGCGGATGGCACTGGAATGTTGGTGTCACGAATTCGCGGTGATGAGTTTGCAGTACTGGCTCCCAACACCACCAACCGCACTCAGTCAGAAGCCTTGGTGAATCAATTACTCAGCCTGTTTAAGCGTCCGGTCAAAATCGGTAACGATGAGGTCTTGGTCGATGCATGTGCTGGGGTAGTCTTTGGCCACACCTTTGGCGATGCCATTTACGAAGGCTTGCAACACGCAGGATTGGCACTGAGTGAGGCAAAACGCAGTGAAACCGATGCCTATGTTTTCTTTGAGGCCAGTATGCAAGCGCGTGTCCAAGAGCAGTCGCGCTTGCTTCTCGAGCTTCATCATGCCGTGCAGCACCATGAGTTTGTAGTTTACTATCAACCTCTTGTGCGTCTTGTCGATGGCCGTTTCTGTGGCGCCGAAGCACTTGTCCGTTGGGAAAGTCCCAGTCGGGGTATGGTATCGCCCGCCGAGTTTATTCCGGTGGCCGAACAAAGCGGTTTAATCAATCAAATTGGTATGCAAGTGCTCGAACAGGCTGCGTACGATACCGTTGCCCAAATCGAAAAAGGCGTGTGGGCAGCGGATTTTCAGCTGCACGTAAACTTATCCGCCCGCCAGCTTTTATCCGCTGATTTTATCGATAAGTTGCAAGATGTCCTGTCACGTACCCGCTTGCCCGCCGATAACCTCACCTTAGAGATCACCGAATCTCAATTGATGAGCCACGAGCAACTGGCAACATCAGGGCTAACTAAAATCCGTGCACTGGGCATCAAAATAGCCATTGACGACTTTGGGACCGGCTATTCTTCACTGGCATACCTTCACCAGATGGCCTTTGATAGTTTAAAAATCGATCGCAGCTTTGTGCATTCGATGACTGAAAATGTGACCAACCAGCGCATCATTGAAGCCGTAGTAGCCATGACCCGTGGCATGGACGTCCATCTGGTTGCCGAAGGGATTGAAACCCAAGAAGAAGCGATTCGACTGCGTGAAATTGGCTGCCACTACGCCCAAGGGTTCTTGTTTGCCAAGCCGCTTCCTTTGGCCGAACTGCCAACAGAACGGGTAACGGATAAGCTCCCCACGCGATAGTTGTCACGTCATCGGCATACTGGCTACTGACGATGTGATGGTCAATCGCTATACTGAGCGCCAACTCACCTGCTGGGAACCGATGATGATAAGAAAAAACCTACCCTTGACGGACTTACACCGCCATCTGGACGGCAACATCCGTATCGAGACCATTTTAGAGTTGGGGCAAAAATTCGCGATGCCTCTGCCCGCCACTGATATCGAGTCATTGCGCCCACATGTGCAAGTGGTTGAAAACGAGCCGGATCTGGTCGCGTTTTTGTCTAAGCTGGACTGGGGCGTCGCCGTGCTGGGTGACTTGGATGCAGTGCGCCGTGTGGCGTATGAGAACGTCGAAGACGCATTAAACGCACGCATTGATTATGCGGAACTACGCTTTTCGCCTTACTACATGGCGATGAAACATCAACTGCCTCTCGAAGGCGTGGTGGAAGCCGTGGTCGATGGCGTGCAAGCCGGTAGCCGTGACTTTGGCGTAAAAACCAACCTGATTGGCATCATGAGCCGCACTTTTGGCCCTCAAGCTTGTATGGCTGAGCTAGATGCATTGCTGACCCAGAAACATCAATTGGTCGCCATCGATCTGGCCGGTGATGAGCTGGGCCAACCTGGCGATCAATTTACCCAACACTTTGCCAAAGTCCGTGCCAGCGATCTGCAAGTGACCGTACACGCGGGTGAAGCCGCGGGTGCGGCCAGCATGTGGCAAGCCATTAATGAACTCGGCGCGACCCGAATCGGGCACGGGGTTAAAGCGATTGAGGATCCAAAACTGATGGACTACTTAGCCGAAAACCGTATCGGGATTGAAAGCTGCCTAACGTCGAACATTCAAACCAGTACGGTGGCGGATTTGTCTCAGCACCCGGTACGTCAGTTCCTCGATCACGGTATTCTTGCTTCGTTAAATACCGACGATCCCGCCGTCGAAGGCATTGAACTCCCGTATGAATACGAAGTGGCTGCCCCAGCTGCGGGCTTAACTACTGCGCAAATCCACACACTGCAAGAAAATGGCCTGACCATTGCTTTCTTGTCTGACAGTGAGAAAGCAGCACTGACCGCTAAAGCCGCGGCCCGCTAATTCGCGAACCAAGCGCCAACCAGGCGCCAAGAAAAAAACCGCCGTTTGGCGGTTTTTTGTTTAAATCACTCGCGAGAACTGTTGTTGGCGCGCTCTATCCCGTAAATAAACATCAAAACTCATACAGATGTTACGAATCAACATGCGCCCCGTTTTGGTCACAGCAATGCTGGTGTCGGTCAAGGCGACCAAACCATCATCGACAAAACACTGCAAGAGTTTCAGATCCTCAGCAAAATAGCCATCAAAGTCGATGTCATACTCGGCCGCAATCTGGGCTTTATCCAAGTAAAAATTACACATCAGTGCTTTGATCACATCACGGCGGATCCGGTCATCGCGCTCTAGCATCACGCCTTTGCACAATGCATGGCGCTCAGCATCCACTTGCTGATAATACTGCTTCATGTCCTTTTGGTTTTGCGCGTAACAATCGCCAATCATCGAAATCGCCGACACGCCCAACCCCAGTAAGTCACAATCACCTTGCGTGGTGTAGCCTTGGAAATTGCGGTGCAAACGCCCTTCACGCTGCGCGACAGCCAGTTCATCATCGGGCAGAGCAAAATGGTCCATGCCGATAAATTGGTAGCCAGCATTGGTTAATGTGGTGATGGTCTCTTGCAGCATAGTCAGCTTGGCATCTGGCGATGGGAGATCGTCGTCTTTAATCTTGCGCTGCGCAGCAAACAGCGATGGCAAATGCGCATAGTTAAACACCGACAAACGTCCCGGACGCATCGTCAGCACTTGCTCTAAGGTTTTGGCAAAACCCGCTGGCGTCTGGGTGGGTAAACCATAAATTAAATCAAGATTGGTGGAGCGAAATCCCAGCTCACGCGCACGCTCAACCAAGGCGTGGATAAAGTCTTCGTCTTGCTCTCGATTGACCAACTGCTGCACTTTTTTATCAAAGTCCTGCACGCCAATGCTAATGCGGTTAAACCCCTCACCGCGCAAGTGATCAAGCATATCCAATGGGATTTCACGCGGGTCGACTTCAATGCTGATTTCTGCCTCAGCCTCAAAGTGAAACTCTTGGCGTAGCAAACTCATCAAGCGGGATATTTGCGGTTTAGTTAAAAATGTCGGCGTTCCCCCACCCCAATGCAGCTGAGTCACGCGACGCGTGCCCAGCAAAAACGCACGCTGGCGAATTTCATGCTCAAGCGCATCCAGGTATTCATCCGCTTTATGCTGATGGCGCGTCACCACTTTATTGCATCCGCAGTAATAACAAAGCTTATGGCAAAACGGGATATGTACGTAGAGCGATAAGGGCCGGTCAGGATACTGGCTACAGGCCATATCAAATTCAGCGGCCGTAAAGGCTTCGTGAAATTCTAACGCGGTAGGATACGAGGTATAGCGGGGCCCTGAATAGTTGTACTTATTGATAAGGGCTTGATCCCAAATAACTTGTGGTGAGGACATAGCTTACAATTCCGCAAAGAGCGCTCAGGACAACAGCGCCTAGTGTGCCACAGCTTTTGGTGAAGTGTTGAGCACTAACCGGCGCTAGCGATGCGAAAGTGTCGGTGAGATCGAGTTTCGCCCAATAATTATAGGGGTATTGCGCGGTCAGAAGATAGACCGCGCGACTGGCTTTAATGGGTCAGGATATGATCAGGGATATGGCGACCGCCCGTAAACGCGAGAATCTCGGCCAACTCGGCCTTAATCGCTTGCTCAAGGCGCGCTTCGTGTTTCGCCCGTTCTAGGTCAAACTTCATACGCTCTTTCTTTTTAAGCGCACTGCGCGCCTCGCCGCGTGGGGTATCTTTCACCGCTTCATACAGCTCAAACAATGCGGGGTAACGGCTATCAAACTCGACCCGTTTATCGCCTTGCAAATGATCCATGATCATATAGAGCCGAATCGCCGCTTCCGATAAATCACACTGATCGTTAAGTGCGGCAAACGCAATCACGTCGACACTCTCGACAATTTTATCGTTGCGCTTGGCAATCGCAGCCTCTTTTTGCTGCGCTTGTAAGGTGTTTTGGCGTTTTAATTTAGCCAGCAACACCCCCGCATAAATGGATAGGCCGAGAATAATTAATCCGCCTAGTCCGGCTAATACCCAGATCCAATCCTGCACCAGTTACTCCTCGTTAGTCGTCCTGTTGTTCAAATTTTGCCAGCAGGTCGTCTTCATCAGTGTCGTCGTCATTGAGTAAGCCAAGCTTATCCATCAGCACTTCAATGCGATCGAGCTTTTCATCCACATACGCTTGCAGACCAGAGCCTAACTTCTCACCATTTTCGATACGATCCAACAACACATTCAGTTGTGGGTCTTGCTCGAGTTTGGCAAGCTCCTGCTCAGGCGTGAGTTTAGGCTGCTTTGGTTTCACCGCATCCGTCCCGAGTGGGATAGGCTTTTTACTGCCAATGCGCGGGTCTTTACTACCACCGCTGCGGCGCGTTTGCGTTTTACTTTCTTCCGAATGACGCGAGCCGGCTTTTTTACCTTTGCGCTTTTTCTGCTTTTTCAGCATACGCGCAATGCGATCTTGTTCATTCTGATTTTTATCTACGTATTGCGCCGGGCCTTCCGATCCTACGCGGCGCGTTTTCTTTTTACGCGTCATGACAGTGGTTTCCTCATTAAAATTACGTCGTTGCCAACAAATTCAAGCGCAAGGCCCGATTTCGCGGCTAAAAACTCAAAAGTATGACGGCTAAAAAAGCTCACGTGTGTGGGGTCATTTTTGTAATGCCAACGTGAGAATGCCGCTTGGTCTGTGACCAACTTGGTCATCACCCCGAGCCATCCACCGGGCTTCAGCATGGCTTGCCATTGTTGCCAAGCCACGTCGGGTTGATAAAAGTGTTCGATAGCTTCTGTACAGGTAATAAAGTCGTACTGCGTCTCTAAGACCTGTGCATCTGGCGCATAGAAGGGATCATAGCAGGCCATAGTGTGCCCTGCGTCAGTCAGCATCCTCGCCAACACCGGCCCCGGTCCACAACCAAAATCGAGCCCGTAAGCATGTTGAGGTAACCGTGTCATTAACGGTGTGAACAGGCGGGACAGAAAACGTTTATAGCCTTCATCCTCAGCATGATTTTGGTGCAAGTCGTAAATCGCCTTCTCGTCATCCGCCGATAGCAACGCATCACGGTCAACGAATACTAACTCACACACTGCACACTGAAAGTACGCTCGCTGTTTATCACTATGGTAAGGGTGTACGCCTTGGTGCGCACATAATGGGCAATGCTGCATATCATTCTTCAATGCCAGAAGCTGGCGCGAATGTAGCAGAAAGTGGGTCAATAAAAAAGCGACAGGCATAAAGCCTGTCGCGGTATCGCCAGAGCGATATAAGCGGGTGTCGTCCGTCCTGGTACGTCTTTCGTCCCTGCTTGGTGGCGCTGTGCGCCCTTTGTATCAACGTCCTGTTGCTGTGGTGGCTACCTGCCTAACCGTCGCCTCCTGCGTCCTTGTCATCATGACAACCACGGCACTGTCCTCGTGCATCACACTCCTTGTGCTAACGCGCTCCATGCGCACCACCTTGGTGGCGTCACCTTCCTGGCGTTTCCCCCGCGCTCCGTGCGGGTGATGCATCAACGTCCTGTCGATGGGGATAGAATACTACAACCACGCCCATTGCCTAGAATTGCAGCCAAAAACAAATCAGTACAAGAATAAGATTTAGTTTTAAGGTTTTGATTCTATTGTTTATTTTTTATTATCTCGCATAAATTTTATCTATTTTCCACGGCAATCTATGGGCGATCTCTTACAGAAAAAATCGCTCTTTTCGCGGTAAGGCCGTCTGCGTCAATGGGTCAGCTGGACGGAGTCGGTTGGTATGAGTAAAAAACCGAAGATAAAAGCTAAGCGGGTAAGACGTCAGACAACAAAAAAGCGAAAGCGGCCTGCGCCCCTTTCGCTTTCAATATATATTCGTGTCGCCGCGAGGCAATGCTGTCTTAGTGCAGGCCACCAAGATATTTCGACAACGCATCAATCTCGTTGTCGGTCAGCTTCGCCGCCACAGAGCGCATCATTTGATTCATATCGTTATGACGATCACCATCGCGGAACATTTTCAGCTGACTCGCTAGGTATTTCGCGGGCTGGCCAGAAATTTTGGGGAAACCAGAAGAAGGCGTACCATTACCGCGCGGACCATGACACGCAGTACAGGCTGCAATGCCACGCTCAGGATCACCTGCCATATAAAGCTGACGGCCAATCGCCACCGAGCCTTCAGGCGTAGTGCCAGGCTTTGGCGTCAAGGTCGCATAGTAAGCCGCGAGATCAGCCATGTCTTGCTCTGAAAGCGGTGCAACCATGCCTGCCATCACAGCATTGTAACGACCTTGCTCTCCGCCGCTTTGCGCGCCGAGCTTAAATTCCTTTAATTGCTTTTCAATGTAGTTGGCGTGCTGACCCGCCAAGTTGGGGTAGTCAGGCAAAATGCTATTACCATCGGCACCGTGACAGGCGGCACAGGTATTGGCTTTTGCTTTGCCCGCTTCAGCATCTCCTTGGGCCCAGGCTGAGGCGCTGGCGAGGAGGGTCAATATTAGCGCTAATTTCTTCATGACATTCCATTTATAATTATCAAGCTTCCAGTACCACTACTTCGTTACCGTCATGGTACAATAACCGATCAAAAACCGAGCACGGTTATTTTACACAAATTCACACAAAAGTAATCAGTCTACTACACCAAGACGAGACGGAGTTAACAGTGGAGCAATCGCTTAATTACCGTAACACCCAATTTGTTACCAGCGCACCCGATATTCGCCATCTGCCTGATAATACTGGGATAGAAATCGCGTTTGCTGGTCGTTCCAACGCCGGCAAGTCTAGCTCCCTTAACCGTCTTTGTGACCAAAAGAGCCTTGCAAAGACCAGTAAGACGCCGGGGCGGACACAATTAATTAACCTTTTTAAGGTGGACGATGGTTGCCATATTGTCGACCTGCCCGGCTATGGTTTTGCCCAAGTGCCACTGGAGATGAAAGAAAAGTGGCAACGTTCGCTGGGTGAATACCTACAAAAACGCGAGCAGTTGGGCGGACTGGTGGTGTTGATGGATATTCGTCATCCCATGAAGGATCTTGATCAACAGTTGATTCATTGGGCGGTGCAATCCAACCTGCCTGTCATGGTGTTACTGACCAAAGCCGATAAACTAAAATCCGGCGCCCGTAAGCAACAACTGATGAAGATCCGTGAAGCCGCACTGGCGTTTTGTGGCGATGTAGAGATTGAATTGTTCTCATCCCTAAAAGGCATTGGCGTCGATAAGCTTCGCCGTAAGCTCGACACTTGGTACCACCAAGCGCCTGAGGAGAGCGTTCTCGACGAGACTTCCCCTGATGCAGAGCCGGAGTGATCGCCTCTTATACGCCGAGTAAGCTGAATTTATGAGCTCGTCTAGCCTGAAGATGGCAGAGAAAATAAAGTCCCCACCTGAACAGGTGGGGCAACGGGAGAGAAATAGGATTTATCTTATTATCGCGACAAGTTTTATAGACAATCGCCCATAACGCAAGTATCGCTTTGTCGAACCATTAGTCTCGCCGCACATTCACTTTGATTCCTGCCTCAAGGTCACAAAACCATCACTTCGGGCAAAATTGCCCAAAAAAAAGCCGACCCTAAGACAGGATCGGCGAATCTTTGTGCGTAAGCGATCTGATAAGACCCCGTAGACACATAAAGAACAAGAAGCTGCGCGCATTATAACCAAGCTCATCACTAAAATTAAAGTAATTACTCTAATTTTTTTGAAAAGAATGGGAATAGGCGAGCCAGCGAAACATAAAAAGGCAGTGGCAGGGTGTCTTCATCGGTTGGGAAATTGCCAATAAAAAAAGCCCCAGTCAGTATCCTGACTGGGGCTGCTGAATCAGCCAAATCCAATAACGTGAAACAAAAGGTCTGAAAGATAGAACATCTTACCTCTGTACCCTACGCCAATAACTGTATATCAAATGCACAGCGTTGAAAAGTATCCTACGTAATTTTTTTTCATAAATTTGTATCGAAATGTACAAAAAGACGCCAAAACAGCAAGATAAACGGACGAAAAAAAAGCCGACAGGGTGTCGGCTTTAGCTTTTTTGTTATTAAACCACAGGAAAAGCCGTGATTTAGTGGGCTTCACCCCAGTTATTACCGTGTCCAGACTCGGCAATCAGAGGCACGTCCAAGTCCGCCGCCGACTCCATCAGTTTCCGTACTTCACTTTCAACTTTGGATAAAGATGACGTTTTAACTTCCAGTACCAGTTCATCGTGAACTTGCATCACCAGACGGGCGTCATCCGCGGCATTGGCTTGAATCCATTGATCAACCAGTATCATCGCACGCTTAATAATATCGGCCGCGGTTCCTTGCATCGGCGCATTGATTGCCGCGCGCTCGGCCCCTTTACGACGCATCCCATTACGCGATTTAATTTCCGGCAAATAGAGACGACGGCCAAAAATGGTTTCTACATAGCCTTTTTCCGCCGCTTGCTCACGGGTGCGGTCCATGTAGGCCTTTACGCCTGGGTAGCGCTCAAAGTAGGTATCCATGTAGCTTTGTGCTTCTTGACGGCCAATCCCTAACTGACGGGACAGACCAAAAGCACTCATACCATAAATCAGACCAAAGTTAATCGCTTTGGCGCGGCGACGCTGTTCACTGGTGACCTCGTCAAGACTCACCCCCATCACTTCCGCTGCGGTGGCGGCGTGAATATCTTTGCCATCACGGAACGCTTCTAGCAAGGCTTTATCGCCGGATAGGTGCGCCATAATTCGCAATTCGATTTGCGAGTAATCGACCGCCAAAATGGTGTGATCCGGTTCCGCGGTGAAGGCTTCTCGAATACGGCGACCCTGTTCGTTACGAATGGGGATATTTTGTAAGTTCGGATCGGTGGACGATAAGCGCCCCGTCGCGGTGACGGCTTGATGATACGAGGTATGCACGCGGCCGGTTTGCGCATTGATCATGCGCGGCAATTTGTCCGTGTACGTCGATTTGAGCTTTGCCAGCCCACGATATTCCAAAATCCGTGCTGGCAGCGGGTAATCGAGTGAGAGCTCTTGCAGCACTTCTTCATTGGTTGAAGGGCTACCTGATGGGGTTTTCTTCACCACCGGCAGGCCCATTTTCTCAAACAAAATCGCTTGTAGCTGCTTGGGCGAGCTTAAGTTGAACTCTTCGCCGGCAATCTCAAACGCTTCACGCTCAAGCTCAATCAAACGAGTATGTAACGCCTCTGATTGGGTCGCCAACTTGTCTTTGTCAATTAGCACACCATGACGTTCCATACGCGACAACACGCTGACTAGCGGCATCTCGTAGAACTCAAAGATGGTTTTCAGTTTCTCGTCACTGGTGACTTTACTAATCAGGTATTGATGCAAACGCAACGTAATATCGGCATCTTCCGCCGCATAAGGTGCCGCTTGCTCAAGAGGAATTTGATTAAAGGTCAGTTGTTTCTTGCCTTTCCCCGCTATCTCTTCAAAGCTGATGCAGGTGTGCTGCAAGTAACGCTCAGCGAGGCTGTCCATGTCATGACGTCCCGCCACACTGTTATAGACGTACGATTCCAGCATGGTGTCATAGGCGATCCCTTTTAAGGTGATCCCGTGACGCGCAAACACACTGGCATCATATTTCAAATTCTGGCCGACTTTCGCCGCTGAGGGATCTTCCAACCAAGGACGCAACACCTCCAGCACCTCATCCAGCGATAATTGCGCCGGCGCTTCCAGATAATCATGCGCTACCGGTACATACGCCGCTTCACCCGGCGCGACAGCAAATGAAATTCCAACCAGATTGGCTTCCATATAGTTGAGGCTATCGGTTTCCGTATCGACCGCCACCACCTCAGCGTCACGAATTTTTTTCAGCCAAGTGTCCAGTGCGTCCCGCGTTAATAGCGTCTGGTAGCCACTGCGGTCAATCGTGGTCTCTTGTGGGATAGGCTCATCAGACACCGCCTCTTCCGGCGCATCGCCTTCATCCAGCTCTTTGAGCCAGCGGCGGAATTGTAAGTCACGATACATGGTCACCAAGGTGTCATTATCAGGCTCTTGCTTGACTAGCTGTTCAGGGGTGAAATCCAGTTCAACATCCAATTTAATCGTGGCGAGCTGATAAGACAGGTAAGCGGCGTCTTGATGCTCAGTCAGTTTTTTCGCCATGCTTTTCGCGCCGCGGAAGCTGAGCGCTGCAATCTTATCGAGGTTCGCGTAGATATCATCCAAGCCGCCTAGATTGGCAATCAACGCGGTCGCGGTTTTATCACCCACACCCGGTACGCCAGGAATGTTATCGACTTTGTCGCCCATCAAGGCAAGGTAATCAATAATATGCTCAGGACCAAAGCCATACTTTTCACGCACCGCCTCAGGATCCATCACCACATTAGTCATGGTGTTGATTAAGGTGACGTGCTCATCCACCAGCTGCGCCATGTCTTTATCACCGGTGCTGATCAGTACCGGCATTCCCGCTTTTGAGGCTTGAGTGGCGAGTGTACCAATCACATCATCGGCCTCCACCCCTTCTACCGCGAGTAAAGGCAGCCCCATGGCTTTAATAATCTTATGCAGAGGTTCAATTTGCCCGCGTAGGTCATCTGGCATGGGTGGACGATTGGCTTTGTACTGCTCGTACATATCGTCACGAAATGTCTTCCCTTTGGCATCAAAAATCACCGCCACATGTGAATGGGGAAATTGTCGCAACAAACTACGCAGCATGTTCACCACCCCAAAGACGGCTCCAGTGGGTTCACCTTGGCTATTGGTGAGATTAGGAGACGCATGGTATGCCCGGTAAAGGTACGAAGAGCCATCCACAAGGATTAACGGATTGTCGGGAAGAGTTGCCATATCAGAATCTTGGTTGCCAGTTAAACACGTTAGCTGCTAAGCATGCCACGAGTCGTCATTCCTGTTAACCACGGTTTTTCACATCCATAGCCTGAGCTGTGGATAAGTTTGTTGGTAAATATTTTATAGGGTTTTGATTTCGTCTAAATAAACATGAATTTTGATTTTTAAATAGATTAAAAACAAATACTTATGCCATATCACACAAAAAGGATCTTGATCGAAAAAGGATCCTTAGGTGTGGAAAAAGAAATCACTTGCTCTGCATGAGGTTGCAGAGAAAGTCATCACAAACTGCGGAGATAATCACCAATTTGGTTATCGAACTTGGCTACTATTTCGCTTAACCCAGCACCAATGCGACACTGTTGAACGCAATTAAGCGTAGACGCGTTTGGTCGATGATCCATATTAATTGCGATAATTTTAATCTCGATACAAGGAGAGCATCATGAAAAAGGTGGCTGTTATCTTATCTGGCTGCGGCGTGTTTGACGGTGCCGAGATCCAAGAGGTGGTCCTATCCCTGCTTGCCCTCGAGCAAAACGATGCCCAATGGCAATGCTTCGCACCAGATATCGATCAGCACCATGTGATCGATCATCGTACCGGCGAAGCGATGAAAGAGACACGCAATGTACTCACCGAAGCCAGCCGTATTGTTCGTGGGGAGATCCTTCCGCTAACGGATTTAAACGTCGACCACTTCGACGCCTTACTGGTTCCCGGCGGCTTTGGCGCGGCGAAAAACTTATCGGACTTTGCTTACAATGGCGATCCGGTGCAAGTCAACCAAGAGATGTTTGCGGTTTGCCAAGCCTTCGCCCGTGCAGAAAAGCCCGCCGGCTACATGTGTATTGCCCCTATCATGATCCCGCAGATCTATCCAAAAGGCGTCAAAGGTACCATTGGTAATGAGCCCGATATCGCTGCCGCCTTTAACCGGATGGGCGGTGAGCATATTGAGTGTCCGGTATCAGATTATGTATTAGATCAGCGCCACCATCTCCTGTCCACGCCCGCCTATATGCTCGCGACATCAGTACTGGATGCCGCCAGTGGGATCAATCGGATGGTGAAAAAATTGGTGGAGCTCGCCTAAAACACGCTCATCCGCACAGAAACGCAGCAGAGAAAAAGAAAAAAGCGACGCCGAGATGGGCGTCGCTATAACAAGTGAGCGCAAAAACAAAGCTGTTATCAGAACAGTTTGCTGGCCCCAATACACTGGAAGCAATGTGAGCAATGTCGTGCCTTCAGAGCTGAGCATGTGGGCTTTGCCCCGAACGCAAGTTAACAATAACCATTCTCATTCCCACTTTCAACACTTAGTTGAGAATCTTTTTCATTTATTGATCTTGTGCTCAGACTCACTCGTTGTCATCAAACTGTCATTGCATCCACCGTCATCACGCCAACAACTCTGGTTCGAAAAGCCAGTGTCCAGAAAAGAAAAAAGCGACACCCCGAAAGGTGTCGCCTAGCAAAAATAGGCTAACTTAATCACTGTTTGATAAGCGCCCCGCTAATACACTGGAAGCAATGTGAGCAATGTCGTGCCTTCAGAGCTGAGCATGTGGGCTTGGCCCTGAGCGCAAGTTAATAATAACCATTCTCATTATCGTTTATCAAGAAAAAAATACGCTTATTTTCCACTCGCTGTACATTTATTGATCTGCTTCTCAAAATAAAGGCGATAGTCGGCAGGCTGACCTTTTTGCTCCACCGCAACCATCTGATAGCCATGACGCATCAGCATGCACACCATCGCCGTGAAGCGATTACGTGATTTGACCGCAAGCGTTCGATAGCCAGAAGCCGCTACCCACGCTTCTTGCGCTTGTAACAAGGCTTTCGCCACCCCTTGACCTCGGGCCGCTTTGGTCACCCCGCCCAGCCAGCTATAAAACTGCGTCTTACTGGTGGCATAGCCTATTTTGGCACCGACAGGCTCACCGTTTTGATACGCCACCAATACCAATGCTGTGCGTCCCGCTAATCGCGCGTGGCATTGTTCCAAGGATACACCCGTATCCAACTCGGGCACGCTGTTAAGCACCGTTACCGCCTCCTCTAAGTGCCCGGCACGAATTTCCATCTCACCTCCCCGCATTGACGTAAAAAAAGAGCCGCGATGCGACTCTTTATTCTGCTACTAATTAGGACGTTTGCTGCACCGTCGCCGACGGCGTCACCTGTGTGATTCGTCGAATAATCAGGTTGAGCAATACCCCATACATAGGAATAAACAGCCCCAAGCTAATAATCAGCTTAAAGGCATAGTCTACCAAAGCAATTTCAACCCAGTGCTCGGCCATAAAGGTATCTTGGCTTTGGTAAAATGCGATTGCAAAGAACGCGAGCGTGTCTGACGCATTACCAAACAAAGTGGAACAACTCGGTGCCACCCACCATTGGCGCTGCTGGCGTAACCGATTGAACACATGAATATCTAAAATCTGACCCAGTAAGTAAGCCATAAAGCTGGCAATCGCAATCCGAGCGACGGTGAGGTTAAACGTGCCCAGCTCCGCAAACCCTTGGTAACTGCCTTGATAGAACAAGACGGATAACACGTAGGAAATCAGCAGCGAGGGCACCATTACCAGCAAGATAATACGGCGTGCCAATGCCGGACCATAGATCCTGACGGTTAAATCCGTGGCCAAGAAAATAAACGGAAAGGTAAACGCCCCCCACGTGGTGTGGAAACCCCAAACCGTAAAGGGGATCTGCACCAAATAGTTACTGGAGGCAATGATCAGTAGATGAAAAATCACGAGGTAACCCAGCGCTTTACGCTGCTGAGCAAGAGAAAAGTGGCTCATAGTGCACCTTTTTGTCATTGGGGGCGAGGGAACCCAAAATACTTAGCTACCCGTCTACAGGCAGCGCGAGGTGGCGAATTATACAGCAATCAAGAAACGGTGCCAGCGCAATTTAAAGAGGCGGATGACGCGTCCACCAGTGGCGCAAAAAGCTAATCACCTCATCGCCCTCCTCATCCAACGCTTCTAACCACACGCTCTGGGTGTAATGTGCTGCTTTGAGCATCAAACGCGCGCCTTCAAAATCAATCAGCCAAGTCATCATGTCCGCGTCTTGTTGGCTCTCAAGCACAGAGGCTTCGAGGGCTTGCAGCAATGGCTGACAGATTTCTTTGCCATTATCCGCATCCAGCTGCGGCTGATAAAACGCCAAGGTGTTGTCGGACGCTATCAATTGCCAATTACTCGGTGCCATAGCCGTACTCGCTCAAACTCAAGTGATCGTCAATCAAGTCCAAAAACGCATCGCCGAATTTTTCTAGCTTGCGCTGTCCGACGCCACTGACCGCTAGGAGCTCCGCTTGCGATGACGGCAGCATCTCGGCCATTTCCATCAAGGTTGCGTCGTTAAACACCACATAAGGTGGAATATCTTCTTCGTCAGCAATGGCTTTACGTAACTTACGCAGCTTGGCGAACAGTTTTTTATCGTAATGGCGCTGGCTCAGCTTGTTGGCTTTGGTGCGAGGGCTGAGGCCAATACGCGGTACCGCCAGCTCAAGGGCAATCTCGCTGCGCAGTAATGGTCGCGCTTGTTCAGTTAACTGCAGCACCGAGCTACGGGCAATGTTTTGCACCAGATAACCGCGATGGATCAATTGGCGAATAATGCTTACCCAGTATTCATGGCTCCACTCTCGCCCGATGCCGTAGGTAGAGAGCTTGTCATGGCCATGATCTTTAATGCGCTGATTTTGCATTCCACGCAACACTTCCACCACGTATCCAACCCCGAAGCTTTGGTTAACACGGTACACGCACGACAGCGCTTTTTGTGCTTGTTCGGTGCCATCAAAATGGGTAGGCGGGTCGAGACAAATATCACAGTTGCCACAAGGGGTTTGCCGATGCTCGCCAAAGTAGTTTAGGAGCACTAAACGGCGACAGGTTTGTGCTTCGGCAAATGCGCCCATCGCAGTCAGTTTATGGCTTTCGACCTGCTTTTGGGGCCCATCCGGCTTTTCTTCCAAGCAGCGATGGAGCCATCCCATGTCGGAGGGGTCATACAACAACACCGCTTCAGCCGGCAGTCCATCTCGCCCTGCTCGGCCGGTTTCTTGGTAGTAAGATTCAATATTGCGCGGCACATCATAGTGCACCACAAAACGGACATTGGGCTTATTGATCCCCATCCCAAACGCCACAGTCGCCACCACAATGTTGACATCGTCACGTTGAAACGCCTCTTGCACAGAGCCGCGCGCCTCAGTGCTCATTCCCGCATGGTAGGCAGCGGCGAGCATATTGTTATCACACAGTTTTTGAGTGACCTGCTCAACCCGCTTACGGCTATTGCAATAGACAATCCCTGATTGGCCGCGTTGACCGCTCAGAAACTGCACCAATTGGGCCAAAGGTTTGTGCTTTTCCAGCAAGGTGTAGCGAATGTTAGGGCGGTCAAAGCTACCCAGATGCACCAAGGGATCGTGCAGGGCAAGGCGGGATAAAATATCCTCGCGCGTGGTGGCATCCGCGGTGGCTGTCAGCGCCATCACAGGCACATCAGGAAAGTGCTGTTTGAGCTGGCCTAAAGAGGCATATTCGCGACGAAAATCATGCCCCCACTGGGAAATACAGTGCGCTTCGTCGACCGCAATCAACGCCAGTTGCCACTCGGTTAAGCGATGGATAAAGTCGCGCCCTAACGCGCGCTCAGGCGATACATAGAGTAGTTTCACCTCCCCCTGATTTAGCGCACGCAAGGTATCCGCTTGCGCCTCAGGCGTCATCGCTGAGTTTAAGCACGCCGCCGCAACCCCATTGGCATTAAGCTGGTCAACCTGATCTTTCATCAATGAAATCAAAGGTGAAATCACCACGGTCAAGCCAGTGCGCACCAACGCGGGGATCTGATAACACAGAGACTTCCCTCCCCCGGTCGGCATAATCACCAAGGCATCACGCCCCGCAATCGCCGCATCAATCACCGCTTGCTGACCCTCGCGGAACTGGTGATAACCAAACACCGCTTTGAGTACCTGATGGGCAGGACTCATGGCAGGATCAGCGGTAGCGGCGCCAGTTTCGGTTGACGCATCGGCATGGGCGGGGGTGGCGGACATAATCAAGCTCATTACTCAAACTGGCGCTCATTCTACCGACACCCCGTAAGCGATGAAACCCTGAGCACAGAGAAAGGTGCTTGCGCCCGCCCTTACAACTTGTTACATCTAGTCAACATGCACACGTTCGTGTTCATCCCTGACCGACACTTATAACGAGACTGCGCTGTGATTCCTGATCCAAAACGCACACGCCAAGGCGTGTTACTGGCCCTTGCGGCCTACATTATGTGGGGTATCGCCCCCATGTACTTTAAAACGGTCAACCATATTCCGGCGCCCGAAATTTTAGCGCACCGGGTATTGTGGTCGTTTGTCTTTTTGGCATTGCTGCTTTTTTTCACCCGTCGCTTTTATCAGCTCAAGCCGATTGTCCGCGAGCCGAAAAAACTGTTGATGTTGATGCTCACCTCTTGCTTTATTGGCTGTAATTGGCTGATTTTTATCTGGGCGATTGTCAATAACCGCATGCTGGATGCCAGCCTTGGCTACTACATTAATCCACTGGTGAACGTAGCGCTGGGGATGATCTTTCTTGGTGAGCGTTTCCGCCGTCTACAGTGGCTTGCCGCCGCGCTGGCGTTGGTAGGGGTATTGGTACAACTGATCACCTTTGGTTCACTGCCTTGGATTGCGTTGGTGCTGGCCACCAGTTTTGCGATTTACGGCTTACTGCGCAAAAAAATCAATCTCCCTGCGGTGCCGGGTTTGTTTGTGGAAACCTGCACACTCTTGCCCGTTGCGCTGATTTATCTGTGGCAGTTTGCCGATACACCCAGCGCCAACCTGCTCGATAATCCCATCAGCCTGAATATGCTACTGGCCGCTGCCGGTTTGATCACGACGGTGCCTTTACTGTGCTTTACCGGCGCCGCCACCCGCTTACCCTTGACGGTATTGGGCTTTTTCCAATATATCGGCCCCAGCTTAATGTTTTTACTCGCCGTCGGCTTGTATGACGAACCCTTTACCCCAGATAAAGCCACCACCTTTGCCTTTATCTGGGCCGCCTTGGCGATATTTAGCTTTGATGCCTATCGGGCGAAACGACAGCAAGAAGCCAAGATAGAGACCACGCCTTTGTCAGCAGGAAAATCAGGATGAATGAGTTCGCTATTCTCGCCACGCTGGCGGGGGTGCATATGATTGCGCTGCTCAGCCCCGGGCCCGACTTTGCCTTGGTGCTCCAAAATGCGACCCGTTATGGCCGTGCCACTGGCTTGGCGATTGCACTAGGGTTATCGCTGAGTATTTTGGCGCACACAATACTGAGCATTACCGGCATCAGCTTGTTGGTGCATCAGCACCCACAACTGTTTATGTGGGTGCAAGTGGCGGGGGGCAGTGTGCTGATGTATTTAGGCCTTAGCGCAATCAAAGGTTTGCTCGCCGCCACCACAGCACCGGCGCAAACCGCCAATGATGCGCCTGCGGTACGCGGCCAAAAACAGGCCTTTTGGAAAGGGGTGCTGACCAACCTTTTTAATCCGAAAGCCTTGGTGTTTTTTATTTCGTTGATGAGTACCTTGGTGCCGGCCAGCATGTCTGCCAGCGGCAAAGCCATGGCCGTGGCGGTGGTGTTTCTGCTCTCATTAGGCTGGTTTTCGTCACTCGCCTGGCTGCTATCAGGCAGTCGCGTACAGCAAGTGCTCACCAAAGTCGCCCCGGTTATCGATGGCCTGTGTGCGCTGTTGTTTTTGCTGCTAGGTGGTGCGGTCGTTTGGCAAGCCGGCGTGTTCGGCTAACACCGCAGCTGAAAAACGCAGGTGGTAGGATAAATATCAATACGCCCAGCCGAGGCTGGGCGTTTTTTACCGTTAACCGGTCGAGCTTAAAGCGCTTCCAGTTTGGCGTACTGAGTCACCAACCACTTAATCCCTTCCCCATTAAAGGCAACTTGCACGCGGCTTTGTCCGCCACTGCCTTCAAAGTTGATGATGGTGCCTTCACCAAATTTAGGGTGTTGAACCCGCTGACCCAAACTAAACCCGGTTTGGTTAAAGTTCTCCTGAGTCTGCGTTTTGGAAAAACGACCCCCGCTTGTAGCAGGGCGTGAGACATTGGCACGCATTCGCACTTCTTCCAAGCAGGCCTCGGGCAGCTCACGAATAAAGCGCGAGATCTTATGAAACATGTCTTTGCCGTACACACGGCGCATTTCTGCGTAGGTCAGATAGAGTTTTTCCATCGCGCGCGTCATGCCGACATAGCAAAGGCGACGCTCTTCTTCTAAGCGGCCTGCTTCTTCGGCTGACATCTGGCTGGGGAACATGCCCTCTTCCACCCCGACCATAAAGACTAAGGGGAATTCGAGGCCTTTGGCACTGTGTAAGGTCATCAATTGGACCGCATCATCAAACTCGTCCGCTTGGCCTTCACCGGCCTCAAGGGCGGCGTGGGCCAAGAACGCCGACAGCGGTGTCATCCCTTCCGCTTCCGCCTCTTCAGGAGGAGTAAATTGGCGCGTAGCCGTCACCAACTCTTCCAAGTTATCGACACGCGCTTGCGCTTTTTCACCTTTTTCTTGCTCGTACATGGCGCGCAAGCCGGAGTGACGGATCACCGCATCGGTTTGTTGATACAGTGCCATGTCACGGGTGTCATCTTCTAGCGCATTGACCAGCTCGATAAACCGGCCCAACGCATTGGCCGCCCGTCCTGCCAGTGCTTTTTCCGCCAAGATTTGCTCGGCCGTGTGCCATAAAGTTTGGCCACGATCGCGCGCCGCGCCACGAAGCGTCTCAAGGGTGCGATCACCAATCCCCCGAGTGGGCGTGTTTACCACCCGCTCAAACGCCGCATCGTCATTGCGATTCGCCATCAAACGTAAATAGGCCAGCGCATCTTTGATTTCCTGACGTTCGAAAAAGCGCATGCCGCCGTAGATACGATAAGGGAGACCGGCTTGAATTAAGGCTTCTTCCAGCACTCGAGATTGGGCGTTGTTGCGGTATAAAATCGCGCTGTCGGTGAGCGCGCCGCCTTCGTCTTGCCAGGTTTTGATTTTCCCGACCACAAAACGCGCTTCATCCAGCTCATTAAAACCGGCATACACAGAGATGGGCTCACCCTCTTTGCCTTCGGTCCACAGGCTTTTGCCCATCCGATCGGCATTGTTTTCAATCAGGGTGTTCGCCGCTTGCAAAATCGTACTGGTTGAGCGGTAGTTTTGCTCCAAACGAATGGTCTGCGGGGTGGTGAAATCATCCAGAAAACGCTGAATATTTTCGACTTTCGCGCCACGCCAGCCGTAAATGGATTGGTCGTCGTCCCCCACAATCATCACATGCGCCTGTTGGCCCGCCATCATACGCAGCCACGCATATTGGATGTTGTTGGTATCTTGGAACTCATCCACCAAAATGTGCTGGAAACGTGCTTGATAGTGTTCGCGGATCACCGCTTTATCACGCAATAACTCTAAGGTTCGCAGCAAGATCTCCGCAAAATCCACCAAACCGGCGCGGTCACAGGCTTCTTGATACGCCTGATAAATCCGCAGCCAAGTACTTTCAACCGGATCATGGCGGGTATCAATGTGCTTGGGGCGCAAGCCTTCATCTTTTTTGCCATTGATATACCAACTCGCTTGCTTGGCGGGCCAGTGTTTTTCATCCAAGTTTTGCGCTTTAATTAACCGACGCAGCAAGCGCTGCTGGTCATCTGAATCAAGAATTTGGAAGTCTTGTGGCAGGTTGGCGTCTAAATAGTGGGCACGGAGAATACGATGGCAAATGCCGTGGAAGGTGCCACACCACATGCCAGAGGCGGTGCCTTGCATCAATTGCTCGATACGGCCGCGCATTTCCGCTGCCGCTTTGTTGGTGAAGGTGACCGCCATCACCGAGAACGGCGATGCCTCTTCGACCCGCATCAGCCAAGCCATACGATGAACCAGCACCCGGGTTTTACCACTGCCAGCACCTGCCAACACCAAATGGTTGCCGAGCGGCGCGGCCACGGCTTCACGCTGTTTGTCGTTGAGTCCGTCAAGAAGAGTTGATACGTCCATCGCCACCTGCCATTTTACTGGGTATTTATACACTGGTTAGCGATTATACCAGCTCGCCACTAAATTGCGCGCCCGATCATAATGCGTGTTTTAGCTCGCTGAGTGATTGAAACTGAGGTGATTTTAGCGGTGCCGTTGCTGAATAAGGGTATCGAGCTCAGATAAATCGTCGATCGCCACATCCGGTAAGGTGCGCCCTTTATGCATCATGGGTGATTGGCGCTCAGGGCGGATCCAACAGGCTTGCATGCCCGCTTGGCGCGCGCCAGCCACATCCGAACTTAAATGATCGCCCACATGTAAAATACGCGCCGGGGCGATGCCCAAGGCCTGCGCGGCTTTATCAAACATCTCTGGGCTCGGCTTGGCCGCCCCGTGTTCACCGGCACGGAAAATATGCTGGAAAAACGGCGTCAGGCCAATCGCATCGGTGTCGACGTTACCGTTGGTGATGGCCACCAATGGCAGTTTCTCGGACCAGGCTTTTAAGTAAGCCAAACTTTGCGCCGGCGGAGTAAAGTCACTGCGATATCCGCAAAAGAAGGTGGTCGCCGCTTGGGCTTGTGCGCGCGCCTTCTCCGCGGTTAAACCAACATGCTCACCGGCAAGCGTCAGCTGGGCAACCCGCATCGCGGTAACATCAAAGCGTTGGGCTGGGTTCTGGTCACGGGCTTGGCGGCGAAATCCCGCAAGGGTGGCTTTATCAAGCGCGGCGAGCGGCGGGCAGTGCTCACTCAAATAGTCGTTTAGCGCCGCCTCCGCACGTGCGATCACCGGCCAGTTATCGTACAAGGTATCATCCAAGTCAAAACTCACCGCATCAAACGTGTTTAAGCGACGATAAAATTTCATATCACGACTCCGAGTTGTTTTTTTTACCTGCGCGAGGTTTGCTAGCCCCTGTGCTGCGGGCACGGGGATGCGCCGCGTCATATACTTTCGCCAGGTGTTGAAAGTCCAAATGGGTATAAATTTGTGTGGTACTTAAATCGGCATGGCCGAGAAGCTCTTGCACTGCGCGCAAATCCCCGGACGATTCCAGCATGTGAGTGGCAAAACTGTGGCGCAGTTTGTGAGGATTAATGTGGCTATTCACCGCCTGCTTTTGTCCCCACTCCGCCATACGTTTTTGCACGCTACGGTGCGAAATTCGCTGGCCAAGTTTAGAGATAAACAGTGCCTCTTCTGGCCCTTTGAGGAGCTGGTTGCGCACTTTCAGCCAGTTCATCACCCAAGTTTTGGCCATGCCGGAAAAAGGCACGATGCGCTCTTTTTCCCCTTTACCGGTGACACGCAAATCCCCTTTACGTACCGAGACATCACGCACGTTTAAATCAACCAGCTCGGCTAACCGCAATCCTGCGCCATACATCAGCTCCATCATCGCCCGATCCCGCACCGACAGCGGGTCGTCTTGATCCACCTCGAGCAGCTGATTCATTTCATCCACATCAAGGTTTTTCGGCAACTGACGCCCTTGCTTAGGCGCGGCGACCCCTTTGGCCGGATTAGCCGCGAGCTGCTCGGTGAGAACGAGGTAGTCGAAAAAGCTGCGCAGTGCGGACAGCCGCAACGCAATACTGCCCGGTTTAAGGCCATCGCGTTTGGCTTGGCTCGATATTTGTCGCACCCAATCCGCATCCACGTCTTGCCAATGGGCGATACCCCGCGCGGTCAGAAAGTCAACAACCTTATCTAACTGGCGCTGATAATTGCGTTGCGTATGGGCACTAAGGCCCCGTTCGCTGAGTTGATATTGATAAAAACGGTCAAGAGGGACCGTCAGTGAACGGGGAGCAGCTTGGTCAGGCGTTACCGCTGTCACTAACGTTCACCCTTGTTTGTCCACTGACCACATAAGATGGCCAAGTGTGCCGCCAGCTGTTCGATAAAAAGGGTGTCCATGTCTGGCTGAAAGTGCCCGCCATCTGCGCTCGCAAAGCTCAACAGTCCCCACTCTTTGCCTTCCCCTTTAATCGGTACCAGCGCAAAAGAGCCTAGCTCCGGTGGCGTTGCCATCACCGCTTCCGCATCCACACGGCGTAAGCGCCCAAGATAACAACGACGTCCGGCAAAATGATGGCTTTTTAATTGATCCACCGCTTGACGCGAGATGGTCTGCAGCCCGTCGATAGGCGCATACACCCGTATACTGACGGTAAGTTGCAGTTGCTCGCTAAGTGCCGTTAACGCCGCTTCCACCGCCTGTGGCGTGTTGGCACGCAACAGGGCCTGATGCGCTTCAGCAAAAGCACGGAAAAGGGCATCGTTTTTCGCCCCCAGGCTCATCAGTTGGGTAATGTCTTCTTCCAACTCCGCTACCCGCTCACGCAGGCGCTTAAGTTGAATTTCCACCAGCGATACCGCGCCTTGCTCACCGTGTGGCACGGTCAGCTGCGTCAGCAAATCGCGATGGCGAATAAAAAAATCTGGATTGTCTTTTAAATACGCCGCCACCGCCTCTTCGCTCAGCGGCATGGTTTCCAGTGTCGAGGCTTCTACCCCATCATTCATAATTGTAATTGTCCATCAAATACATGTGTCGCTGGGCCTGTCATTGATAAGGAATGGCCCGGCCCGCGCCAGCGAATGCGTAGATCTCCACCGGGTAAACTCACCGTTACTTGCTCATCAAGCAGGCCTTGTATAATCCCGACCGCAACCGCGGCACACGCGCCACTGCCACAGGCTTGGGTTTCACCAGCGCCGCGCTCGTACACTCTAAGCTTAATCGCATTGCGGGAAAGGATCTGCATAAAGCCGGCATTGACCCGTTCAGGGAAGCGTTCGTGACTTTCAAGTAGCGGTCCCAAGGTGTCCACGTCGGCGTGGTCAACATCCTCGACCACAGTCACTACATGCGGGTTGCCCATGCTCACGGCACCGACAAACAAGGTCTGTTCCGCCACCCGCATCAAGTAGGTTTTTTCTTGTGAGTTGGCACGAAACGGAATTTTCCCCGGCGTGAATTCCGGCTCGCCCATGTTCACACGCACCTGATTGTCGTTTTCAATGTGCAGCAGCATTTTACCGGCTTGGGTGCTCACGCTGATCTGATGCTTATTGGTTAGCCCTTTCATTCGCACGAAACGCGCAAAGCAGCGCGCACCATTGCCACATTGCGAGACTTCCGATGCGTCAGGATTAAAAATGCGATAATGGAAATCTGTCTCAGGATCGTAGGGCGGCTCCACGACCAATAGCTGGTCAAAGCCGACGCCACGATGACGATCGGCCAAACGCCGAATCAGATCCGGCGAAAAGAACGCGTTTTGCGTGACACAGTCAACCACCATGAAGTCGTTGCCCAGCCCGTGCATTTTTGCAAACTGTACCTGCATGCCAATCCTTATTCTGGTAGGCGCTGTTCAAGCTGCCATAACGACGCCAAGTTTTCGCGCTCGCGCACAAGGTGTGCTTGGTCGCCATCAACCATGACCTCGGCGGGGCGGCAGCGTGAGTTATAGTTTGACGCCATCACAAAGCCATATGCGCCGGCTGAGCGTACCGCCAGTAAATCACCCGCTTCTAACACCAGCGAGCGGTCTTTGCCCAAGTAATCACCCGTTTCGCAAACTGGTCCTACTAAATCATAGGTTTGTGGTTCCCCTTGGCGCGGCACCACGGGAATGATTTCTTGATAGGCTTGATACAGTGAAGGACGAATTAAATCGTTCATCCCCGCATCGATAATGGCAAAGTTTTTATGCTCACTGTGCTTGAGAAACTCAACCTTGGTCAGCAACACCCCCGCATTGGCGGCAATCGCACGGCCCGGCTCAAAAATCAGCTCAAGATGACGATGATTGTCCAAACGCGCCAACAACGCTTTGGCATACTCCGATGGCTGAGGCGGTTTCTCGTCGCTATAGGTCACGCCTAATCCGCCGCCCACATCCAGATGACGAATCGTAATACCTTCATCGCCCAAGGTATCAATCAACGCCAACAAGCGGTCGGTAGATTCAATAAAAGGCGCGAGTTCGGTCAGTTGTGAGCCGATATGACAGTCAATGCCTTCGACCTTAAGGTGTGGCAAGCTGGCTGCATAACGAAAACTATTCAACGCCTCCGCAAAGGCAATACCAAATTTGTTTTCCTTTAAGCCCGTTGAGATGTAGGGGTGGGTGTTGGCATCCACATCAGGGTTAATACGCAACGATATCGGCGCTTGCACACCCAACTCGCCCGCCACTTGGTTTAAGCGATCGAGTTCAGAGTGGGATTCCACATTGAAGCATTTGATGCCTACTTCCAGTGCACGACGCATTTCTGCGGCCGTTTTCCCCACGCCAGAAAACACCACTTTCGCGGGATCACCGCCGGCGACGAGCACGCGCTCGAGTTCACCTTGAGAGACAATATCAAATCCTGACCCCAAGCGTGCCAGCACATTTAACACACCGATATTGGAGTTTGCCTTAACGGCATAGCACACCAAATGCGGATGATCGCCCACGGCGCGATCAAATGCGTGCCAATGGCGCTCAAAGGTTGCACGTGAATAGACGTACAAGGGTGTGCCGTGATTATCGGCAAGCTGGGTCAAAGGCAATGATTCGGCCCACAGCTGGCCGTCGTCCTGATAATTGAAATAATCCAAGGTGTTCTTCCCTGTCGTCGTTGGTTATTGATTTTGCGTCGGTTGTTGGTCCGGATAATACAGGGGCCCTTGTTGGCCACAGCCGGTCAGTGTCATGATGCCAGTGAGCATCAGTAAAATGACGAGTTTTCGCATAGTGAATGCCAGTGATTATCGAGTCAATGCCCTCTATAATCGCATCACAACCATGAAAAGCAATAGGATGTAACGGGATGAACACAACGGAATATCATCAGTTGGTCGATTTACAAATGCAGGCCATTGAAGAAGGTATCGATGACTCAGGCGCCGACATCGATTATGAGAGCGTTGGCAACGTAATGACGCTGGAGTTCGATGATGGCAGCCAAATCATCATTAACCGCCAAGAGCCGATGCAAGAAATCTGGCTGGCGTCGAAAAGCGGTGGGTTCCACTTTGCCCTCAAAGACGGCGAATGGACTTGCAGCAAAACGGGACTCGTGCTGATGGATCTGGTGCAACAAGAATGCAGTAAGCACGCGGGCGAGCCTGTTTCTTGGTGATCTTGGTGAACAATCGACAGAGCGCGAGCCTCTCGGGCCGCGCTCGTTGACTATTTAAACGACGCTACCTGACCGGCTAACCCTTGATGTGGCGGCTGTCGCGGCGGCTGCCATTGTGGATCGCATTTAAACGGCAAGGCTTGGGTTTCACCCTGCTCATCGGTCACGATTTGATAAAACTGCGGCAAGTTAAAGTTGATAAAATTGGCACTGTAGCTGTAGCGGTCATGAGAGGAGGTATAGAAACGGTTTACCCCTTGCACCATCTCGGTTTTATCCCCGCTGCACTGGCGATATACTTCCACCCGATTGTTTTCGTCGAGAATATAGAGATTGTAGCCATTGGTACAATCTTCAAAGAAAAACTGTACCAAGCCTTCACTGGCGTAGGCATCAACCACTTCAGGCGGATGCACATCTTGTGGGTTGTCGACCACCATCACCGGTGTGCCGTTGACCTTGTTGGTGGAAATACAGCGATAAAAATCCACCGAGTTTTCTAACCGCTGGACTGACACGCCACGGCGCTCGAAGAACAAGCCATGGGTCTGCTTGCCGATGCGTAATGCTTTAAAGCGGCGGCGCTTTTCCTTTTCAATCGGTTTTAAGCGCAATTCAATGCACTCTGCGACCAATTGATAGACCAGATTACGAATTAAGCCACGCATCTTGCTGGAATAGCAGAACACGTCCACAGACTCTGGGGGCAGCGCGTCTTGGTGCATTTTGCCCAGCATGGTTTTCAATGCTTCCAAAATGGCATCATCGCCACGGTAATTCAGGGTCCGAACTTCATTCCACGAGTTGCGATAAACGAGATCGACACTCCCCACCAAACAAGTTTGTTCGGGACCGTAGCTGAAAATATCACTGTTTTTGAAGTCAAAACGCATCGACGGTTTTTTGTATGCCGATGTCGGGTCTTGCTCTAAATTGACAAACAGAGCGAGCTGGCGAATTTCACACGGGCTCGACAGCGCATCCAATGTCGGGCGCGGTGGGCGCAAGGAGAAGGTGTTCCGCATGTCACTGACCAGCTGATACAAGGTATCAATATCAACATCCGCATCGCGCACCACGGTGTGCAAATGGGTTGACTCCGTCAGCAAGCCGTTGAAAAACGCCCACGCCACCAGTTTGGATAAATAAGCATTGTGCTCTAGCGGCGCGCGACCAATGATATCGACCGGGTCAAGCGAGTGCTTGTACAAATACCAACCCGGCGCATTGGTGCGCCCTTCCGAGACCTGAATAAAGGTGAGATCCGATTCGTGCAAATCCGGCGAAATTTGCGGATTCAATAAGGTCACTTTACCCGGCAATTCTTCAAAGGCGGCATACAGTTTACGCGCGAGAATACTGATGTCTTGTGGGCTAATCGCGGACGTAATATCGTTGCGGCGGGCAAAGCGGATCAGGTTCCGATAGCTTTGCATCAAGGCGTCAAGCAGCTCGTTGTGCGCGTATTTTACCTCCTCGACTTTCCAGTAACGGCGGTTGTCGAGGTAGGCCAGCGCCTGTTCATCCCAGCCCCATTCACGGGTTAGCAATCGCAACACGTCACGACGCCATGCGACCGAGCCAGTCGACGGCGCCTGAGTCAATTTCTCATGGGTTTTTAGATAAAAACAACGACGTACAAGGTCAAGACGACGGGTGTCACCAATGGATTCCAAATAACGGGTGACTTTTTCCAGCATCAAATAATAGGCGTCGGACTGATACACATCGACCCAACCGGCATAGAAACGGCGTTTGCCATCCACACTCAGAAGCTGGGTGCCGGGATACTGCCATGAGTAGGCTTCGAGCAAAATCGCTTTGAGGACAGACTTATACGGTGAATCAATGCTTTTATACAGTTGCCACAAGCTTGAGCCAAAATATTCTTCGGCTGGGATGGTCGGTAGACCACCAAAGTCGACCCAATCACGACGGTCAAGGCCATGGTCAGCGACCAGCGTATCCACATAGTCCTCGTAGCACGCTTCCATCTCTGGTGGCACCATGTACCACAACAGTTTTTGGCCAGCGAGTCGCATGGAGGAGCGATAAAACTCATCCAGCAAAAGAAAATGCTGACTGGTGCCACAGTTGTCACTGGTCATCGCCTGTGACAAGTGGTGGCGAAAACGCCCCTCACAGACCACAAAGAAGTTCGCTTCTACTCCTTGGTTGAGGGCCCACTCTGAAATAGCGGTGCACTTGGCATCCAGCATCTCGCGCTGCGCCGCGCTGACGGAGGCATCCACACATACCCAAATATCGAGGTCACTGGTGAGGCTTTGTCCCATGGAGCCGGTACTGCCCATGGTATACATGCCTTTAATCGGCAGGCGCTGATCGTGCTCAAAACGCGCAGTTAGAGAGGAGAAGCGGGTGTCTGTGTGGATCAGGCAATCGGAGACAAACTGACGTTGTGTCTCATCAAGCTCGTAATCGGCAATGCCAAAGGGCACGCTGTCGTCAAAAAACCCCGGTAAAGCCGGATGGTTTAGATGTAAAAGCACTGGCAGCACATCGAAAACCGCTTGAGCCTGTCGGCTCATGGCTGACCGCGCGCGATCCATTCTCACACGGTTAAACGCCTCGATGCGTTCAGTTTGCTGTTCAACGTATGTTTGCAAGGCAATCATCCAGATTCGTTGACATCCCGGTCAACAGGTCGACGTTACTGTCTTCACCGTATCCGCCCAATTGCAGATAACAAAACGTGATCAATGTAACACTCTAGACAACTCGGGTAAAGCCAATAACCCCGATGCCTGTGTGGTGGTATCTATGCCGCACTATAGGCGATTTTTGAGACCAACATCAATCTTTTTCGCTCTACAACCTTAGTCGTAGACCAGCAAAAATGCCGTCTTTCCAAGTAACAATTTGCTGTAATAATAAGCGATTGATCACATTTTTTCACCTATATCACGACCAGCACGCCATAAATGCGCAAACGCGTCAGGAGAGATTACGTCCAGCGCAGCGCCAATGATAGGATGGGCGCCATTGTGTAAGAAGGAAAGCAAATCATGTATTCAACCCCCGTACGCATTGCGACACGCAAAAGCCCTCTGGCCTTGTGGCAGGCGGAGTTTGTTAAAGCGGCTCTTGAGCAGTCACACCCAGGTTTATCCGTCGAGCTGGTGCCGATGGTCACAAAAGGTGACGTGATTCTGGACACGCCGCTCGCCAAGATTGGCGGTAAAGGGTTGTTTATTAAAGAGCTCGAGCAAGCCATGCTCGACGGTCGCGCCGACATCGCCGTGCACTCGATGAAAGACGTTCCAGTCGAATTTCCTGAAGGACTGGGGCTGGTCACCATTTGTGAACGTGGCGACCCGCGTGACGCCTTTGTCTCTAATCATTACGACAGCATTGATGCATTGCCCGAAGGGGCGGTGGTAGGCACCTCCAGCTTACGTCGAGAATCCCAGCTTCGTGAGCGCCGCCCCGACTTGGTGGTCAATACATTGCGCGGCAATGTCGGCACGCGTCTCGGTAAACTCGACGATGGCCAATATGACGCCATCATCCTCGCAGCAGCTGGGTTAAAACGACTGGGCTTGCACGATCGCATTCGCAGCGAAATCCCGCCAGAAGTGATCTTACCCGCGGTTGGCCAAGGCGCGGTAGGGATTGAGTGTCGATTGGATGATGAACGTATTCGTACCTTGCTGGCTCCGCTGTCTGACGCCAACACCACCCAACGCGTATTGTGCGAACGGGCAATGAACAATCGCCTCGAAGGCGGCTGTCAGGTGCCGATTGGCAGTTATTCAGAAATCCAAGGCGACAAAATCTGGCTACGTGCCTTAGTCGGTGAGCCCGATGGCTCTACCATTCTGCGCGGCGAAATTACAGGACCGCTCGAGAAAGGCGAACAACTGGGCACCGATCTCGCCGAGCAACTGCTCGCCCAAGGCGCACGTCAAATCTTGGATAAGCTATATCAAGACGACGCATGACCATTGTTGTTGTTCGCCCCGAGCCGGATTGCAGCCAATTAGTCGACCAGCTTGCCCAACACAAGCTGGCGGCCTTGCCTTGCCCACTGGTTAGCTTTGCGCCGGGGCGAGGTTTACCGTCACTGCCCGCGCTACTTTCCTCTCTCCCCGCTGGCAGTGTGTTAGTGGCCGTTAGCCCCCGCGCGGTCGCATTTACCCATCAAGCTCTGCAACAACAGGGAATGGCGTGGCCGCGTCATTGTCATTATGTGGCCGTCGGTCAGCGCACGGCCAACGAATGGCAGCAGGTTACCAACCAGCCAGTACAGTATCCTGCCCGAGAAGATAGCGAAGGCATGCTCTCATTGGCGCCTTTTAACGTGATAAAAGGGAAGCAGGTGGTCATTCTTCGTGGAGAGAGCGGACGCGATATGATGGGGCAAACCTTGCAGTCGCAAGGCGGGCAAGTTCACTATTGCGAGGCCTATCTACGACAATGGGCGATTGAGCCTTTAGTATCGCAAGTAGTAAGCTGGCCACAAGACACGATTACCACCGTGGTGGTAACCAGTGGTCAACAATTAGCCCACTTTGATCAACTTATCACACTGAGCGGACAGCACTGGCTGCGCCAATGCCGTATACTGGTGCCCAGTAAAAGGATTCAAGATCAAGCGACTGCGCTCGGTTTTGACACGATTACGACCGTTGACAGCGTGGCCAATGACGCACTGGTTAACACGCTGCTGAGGTTAAGAAAAACGGGACTTTCGGATGACTGACAACAAAAACACCGACACCAAGCAAAGCAAGGCCACGACTCCCTCTTCACCAGATACGCACGCCTCGCACAATAAAGCGGCGCCTAATAAGTCTAAACCTGCCACACGCAGCCGAGGTGGACTAGTATTAGGTGCGGTTGCCATCGCCATTGCACTGGGCTCGAGTGGTTGGCTTTTCTACCACGGCCACCAACAAGCCACCGTGCTGCAAAACACGCTATCCGCGCAGCAAGCGCAGATTGCACGTCTTGAGCAAGCCCTAAATGACCAGCAACAGGCAGCAGAAAAAGCGCGGGCGCAAGTGGTTGATGACACCCAAACACGCTTAGCGCAGCAAGACAATACCTTGAAGAGCTTGCAAAAAGCGGTAGCCGAAGTGAAAGGGCGCCGTCCGAATGACTGGCTGCTTGCCGAAGCGGATTACCTTATTCGTATGGCTGGACGCAAAATTTGGCTCGAGCATGACGCGCAAAGCGCCACCGCGCTGATGGAGGCGGCCGACCATCGCATTGCCCAGCTTAACGATCCTTCTTTGATGCCCATTCGTCAGGCGATGGCCGACGATATTACGGCGCTAAAAGCAGTAAAACGTATTGATCGCGACGGCATCGTGCTGCGTTTAACCAGTATGCAACAGCAAGTCGAAACCTTACCGCTTGCCAATGCGGTGATCCCTGACGCGATTGAAACCGAAAAGCCGGTGGTGAGCGAATCGGTTAATGACTGGCAAACCAACCTCACCACCTCCGTCAAAGATTTTGTCGATAACTTTGTCACCTACCGAAAACGTGATGGCAATGTTGTCCCACTGCTGTCGCCAACGCAAAGCTACTATTTGCAAGAGAACGTCAAGAACAAGCTCGATCAAGCGATGCGCGCGGTCTATCAAGGTAATGACGCCTTGTATCATGAGGCCTTGGGTATGGCCAAAGATTGGACGCTTCGCTTTTATAACCAAGATGCGACCGTGACGGAACGCTTTGTCGAGCAAATCGATGCACTCGACCAGCAAAGAATCGGCATCGATTTACCTAACAAGCTCAAAAGCCAAGCCTTGGTCAGTGATGAAATCGACACCCGACTGCGTCGAGACATCGCGCCACTCACAGGGGGTCAGTCATGATTAAACTCCTACTGCTTGTCTTAGCGCTGGTTGCCGGTCTGCTCGTCGGTCCGGAGCTTGCTGGTCAACAAGGGTATGTGCTGATCTCTGCTGCCGAGCAGACACTTGAGATGAGTGTTACTACTCTGATTATCCTCATTATTGGATTGATTGGAGTGTTATGGGTGCTCGAGTGGGTGCTGCGCAAGCTGCTCTCGCTCAGTAGCACCGCGAGCGGTTGGTTATCAGGACGTAAACAACGCAAAGCACGCAAGCAAACCCAAACGGGATTGATGAAATTACGCGAAGGCGAATGGAAGCAAGCGGAGAAGCTATTAGCAAAAGCCCGTCCTTTCAGTGACGCGCCCATGCATAATTTACTGGCCGCTGCCGAAGCCGCGCAGCAGCGTCAAGATCTTCATGCCAGGGATCAGTACCTCCAGCAAGCCGCCGACCTTAACGCCAACAGCTTGGCACTTGCCCTGACCCGTGCACAACTACACAGCCAAAGCGGTCAGTACGAAGAAGCACTGGCGTCATTGCGTGCCATTAAGCGCCAACACCCTCGAAACCCGGTGATGCTATCCCTGCTTAAAGACACCTATATTCAACTGGAAGATTGGTCGGCATTATTGAATTTGCTGCCCACGCTGAAAAAAGCTCAGCTTCTCGATGGGACGCAATTGGAAGCACTCAGTGAGCGTGCGGAACTCGGTGTCATGGCACACATTGCCAGCCAACAAGGCACTGAGGGGCTGCTAACCCACTGGAATCGACTCTCGAAAACCAAACGCAGCCAACCCGCTCTATTGGTGGGGCTGGTACACCACTTAGTGGCGCGCAACGCGGATTCTGAAGCCTATATTCTACTGCGAGAAGCCTTGAAAAAACGTCCGGAAGACAGCCTGATTGCGCTGCTCCCCAGCTTAAAGCTGCCTGACATTCATCTCGCCGTGGTCATGCTCGAAGAGCTCCTCAGGTACGACTCTCGTAATCCTGTCACCCATAGCGCGTTAGGACAGTTGCTGATGCAACAAGGGAAATGGCAAGACGCACGTAGCCACTTTGAGAAAGCCCTCGAGTATCGTGCGGACGTGACCGACTACGCATATCTCGCCGATGTATTGGATAAGCTCAATCAAGGAAAAGCGGCCAGCGATGTCTCTCGCACCGCACTCAAACTTGCGCTACCCGAGCAACCGCCTGCCGCTTAATCGTGGAAAATGAGACACAAGCAAACGAAAACGCCCCGCTTCAAGCGGGGCGTTTGTTATTTTTCATCCGAGCGTCAACGCTTTTTGCACAATACGTTTAACGCCGCATCGGCATTACGTGTCACCACTTTCCCAGTGCGGGCATCCACGCCCATTGCTCCTTGCACCCAATAAGGTAAACGCATAGGCAACTGATCGGTGGCCTTAGATACCGCGGTCAAATCAGCTTGGCTTGCCAGCATCATGCCCTCTTTTTGGCACCGTGCCATCGCGCCTGCATAGTCAATACGCAACCAATTGATATCCTTTTCCACATATTGCTGATCACCATCTTCCGGCTCAGGCAAGCCAAAATGATTCAGGTTAATGGTGGACGCACTAGCTGGCATGGTTGATTTTGCCATTGTCGATGAGGACGTCACAGACTTCGCCTGCGTCGCTAAAGGGGGTAAGCGAATCACGGCCGGTTCCGATAATGGCTGGCGTGTTTGACGCATAACAGCCTTTTGGGTGGGTCCGAACTGGCGCACACGCTGCAACACCAAACGGGCCACGTCAGGATTATCATACGGACCAATCAGGCAACGCCCTCGCCCATCACGGAGATGCACCTGAAACGGCAAGTCTGGCAACCCTTGACGCAGCGACTGGAAAAACGCGCGCGATGGTACACCTTCCGTTGCCCCGCACTGGATCCAAAACGCATGGCTGTTTGGGTCAAGCGCTTGGTTGCCCCATAATCCTTCACCAATATCGCACTGCTCACCAATAATGGGCCAGCCTTGTTGGTGGTCAATCACCGCACACGGCGTTTGCGCCGCATTCACTGGCGCACTGATCGCCCATGTTGCTACGGCACTGACCGCAAGACGTCGCAACCACCTCATGATTTGCTCTCCTGAAAACCGAATGTTGTCAGCTTAAGCAAAGTGACGCGGCGACTCAAGCGAGCGCTGCTCAGCCTGTTAGCTTCCAACAAAAATGGCTGCAAACGCAGCCATTTTATTCACCCTTTATAGATTTTGGGGTTGAAGACATCCCGCAGCCAATCGCCCAGCAAGTTGATGACTAATACCAGTAAGACCAGTACGATGCCAGGAAAGGCAGTGATCCACCACGACCCCGAGAAGATATAGTTAAATCCGATACTGATCAGTGAGCCCAATGACGGCTGATCGACCGGCATGCCCAAACCCAAAAAGGATAGCGCTGCTTCCGACATAATCGCGTTAGCGACCTGCACCGTCGAAATCACCAAAATGGGCGAAAGACAGTTGGGCAAAATATGGCGGAACATGATCCGCGGGGAGCGAAAGCCCATCACTCGCGCCGCTTCGACGTACTCTTTCTTCTTTTCAGCAAGCACAGATGCACGAATGGTGCGGGCATACTGTGGCCATTCCGCCACTCCGATAATCACCACCAGCATTAAGATGGCATATTGGCTGTAAAACTCACTGCCAAAGCTGGCTTTAAAAATGGCCGAGACAATGATCGCCACCATCATGGTCGAGAACGATAACTGAATATCGGCAATTCGCATGAAAAAGCTGTCGATTCGTCCACCAAAATAGCCCGCACTGAGCCCAATCACAGTACCCAATAGGAGCTGTAAACCAACCGCACACAGACCAATGGTCAGGGAGATACGCAGACCATAAATCATGGTCGATAAAATATCGCGCCCTTGGTTATCCGTCCCTAATAGGAAACGCGGATCGCTCCACTCCATCCATGCCGGGGGTAATTCTGAGTCCATAATATCAATCATGGTCAGATCGTAAGGATTGGTCGGCGCAATAAGCGGGGCAAATAGCGCCAATAAGACGAACAGGACAAAGACGGTAAAACTCGCCATCGCGACTTTGTCACGCTTAAAGTGATAGAGAAAATCTGAGGCTAAAAAGCGCTGCCAACGGTTTGGCTGAGTGGTTGTTTGTGTCATTGCCTATGCCTCCTTACCTGTAAGATTGACCGTTGGGTTGATAAGGCCATAGAGCAGATCAACAAAGGTATTCGTGATCACAAATATCAAGCCGACAAAAATTACATAAGCGGTGATCAGTGGCGTATCCACACGGTTAATCGCTTCAAGGAAAAGAAAGCCCGTGCCAGGCCATTGGAAGACAGTTTCCGTCAAAATGGTATAGGCAATCATGGTACCAATTTGTACCCCACCGACGGTGACAACGGGCAACATGGTATTTTTTAACGCGTGCTGGTAGTACACCTTCTTCTGGGGCAATCCTTTGGCACGCGCAAACTTCACGTATTCAGTGCCAAGCGCTTCCAGCATTTCAGATCGCACTAAGCGAATAAACAGCGGTAACATGATCGATGCCAGCGAGACCGCGGGCAGCACTAAGTGCGCCAAGCCATCCAAGGTGAAAAAGCCGGACTCCCAACCAAGCCAATTGGCCGTTTCACCTCGCCCATAGGACGGCAACCAACCTAACTCAATCGAGAACACATACATCAACATGATGGCGGTTAAGAAAACAGGTATCGAGATCCCCACAATACTGAAGCCCATGATGACTTTGGTGAGAATGCTATTGGGATGAATGGCAGAATACACCCCAAGTGGGATCGACACGACAACGATAATTAACGCCGCCCCAGCGACGAGCTCCAGTGTCGCTACCAGCTTATCTAAAATCACGTCCACCACGGGACGTTTAAAGAAGTACGAATTTCCCAAGTCGCCCTGTACCGCTTTGCCGATAAAACGGGTGTACTTGGTAATAAAGGGATCGTTAAGTCCCATCTCATCGCGCAGCGCGTTACGCTCCGCTTCTGATACTGATTGCCCCACCAGCTCCCGCAAGGGGTCGCCGAGGTTGTCCTGGATAGCAAACGCCACCAGACTGATCACAAACATCACTACCAGTGCCTGAACCAGACGTTTGACTAAAAACGTTACCATGTTTGCCTCTAAGCGATTGGAGATGAAGGGGCCTTATCAGGCCCCCTTTTACACCCTTACTCGACGACCAAATCGCCGAAATAAGGGAAGTTCATACCGTTAACAATCGGTTTGATGTTGACGTTATTTTTGGCGGCCCATGATGGATCCTGCCAGTGCAGAGGAAGGAAAGCAGCGTCGTCATACAGGATCTTCTCGACTTTTTGCAGCATGGCACTGCGCTTCTCGAGATCGGTCTCTGAATTCGCCGCCGTGACCAGTTTGTCGACTTCACTGTTTGAGTAGTGACCACAGTTGTACTGGCCCTTACCTGTGTCCGCATTGCGGGTCATGGTCAAGAACTCGGTAAAGTTGGCGGAGTCTTCCGTATCTGGGTGCCAGCCGATCATTTGCATGCCCGCTTCACACTTATCAAACTCTGGCCAGTATTGCGCTTTTGGCATGGTTTGCAGATCGACCTTAATCCCAATCTTCGCCATCATCGCCGCAACCGCTTGAGCGATTTTTTCATCGTTCACATAACGGTTATTCGGCGCAATCATGGTGATCGAGAAGCCATCTGGGTAACCCGCCTCTTCCATCAGCTTTTTCGCTTTGGCCAAGTCATAACGCGGCTCTAGATCAGCATTGTAGCCTGCATACCCGACGGGGCTTTGCTGGCTAGCTGGCGTGGCGGCACCTTTCATGATTTTTTGCGCGATACCTTCGTTATTGACCGCATAAGCAACCGCTTGACGAACACGCGGGTCTTTAAACTCATCAACAACACTTTGGTTCATTTGGAAAGTGATCACGCGCGTCCCTGGCATGGTCACCAACTGCAAGTTATCAGAGCGTTCGATACGGCGGTAATCATTCGGTGACACCGGCGCAATCATATCCACATCACCTGACAACAAGGCAGCGACGCGGGTGGCGTCTTCTTTAATTGGGCGTAAGGTGATGTTGTCGACATTGCCTTCGCTTTCTGTGTCCCAGTAGTTTTCGTTGCGCTTAAATTCCACGACAACGCCTTGCTCACGCTCGGTAACCACGTAAGGACCGGTCCCTGACAGGTGTGTTGACGCATAGGTTGAGCCATTTTTCTTCAGCTCTGCTTTGTCACGCCCGTCTTCGGTTTTACCACTGTAGTATTTGCTGTCCATTGGGAAGACATAGGTCATCACGTTTTCAACCAATGGGTAGGTGCCATCCGTGATCACGTCTACCGTATGCGCATCGACTTTTTTAATATCAACAATCGGGGTGAAGATCCCTTTGAAGTCTGGCGAGGATTTGAGGCGCTTGAACGTCCATACGACATCATCAGCAGTAAATGGGTTACCAGAGTGGAACGTCACACCTTCACGCAGATTAAAGCGCACCGTTTTGTTATCCATGCGCTCCCAAGAGGTCGCGAGGCGTGGCTCAAAGTCCATCTCTTGGGTGAAACGGACTAGCGGATCAAAGACCATATGAGAAAGCTGCAACGTGCCACCAGACAGTTGCTCATGCGGGTCAAGTGAGACAGGATCCGCATCGTAAGCAA
This sequence comes from Salinivibrio sp. PR932, assembly GCF_001996125.1. Classification (NCBI taxonomy): domain Bacteria; kingdom Pseudomonadati; phylum Pseudomonadota; class Gammaproteobacteria; order Vibrionales; family Vibrionaceae; genus Salinivibrio; species Salinivibrio sp. PR932. Next base: position 74,838 of record NZ_MUFM01000014.1, read on the forward strand.
TAGTGATATCCGCAGCGGCTGCGCTAAAGCTTAGGCCTGCGGCCATCAGCGCCACGGCAATCTTGCTCTTCATTGTTTTCATTTGCATAGCTCCTTTATGCGTAGGGGAGTGTCCCCTGCTGTGTTTGCATCGGTAATCAATTGCGGCCATCTGGCCGCGACGGCACAGGCTAACTATGCCGTTTGCAAACCTTCCGTGCTCATTCCCTTAAATTCCGGCATCAATGAAATCAGCTTGCGGCTGTATTCATGCTGAGGATCGGTAAATAGTTGCTCGGTCGGTGCCACTTCCAACAGCTGACCCTTGCGCATCACACCAATGCGATCACACATTTGTCGAATAACTGGCAAATCGTGACTGATAAACAGCATGGTGAGATTGAGCTCGTCTTGTAGGTCTTTAAGCAGGTTTAGAATTTGGGCCTGCACCGACACATCCAGCGCCGACGTAGGTTCATCACAAATCAATAAGCGCGGGCGCGTTGCCAGTGCGCGGGCAATTGAAATCCGCTGACGTTGACCACCAGAGAACTCGTGAGGGTATTTGATCCCCGCGCCACGTCCTAATCCAACATAATCCAATAAATCCCCCACGATCTGACGGATCTGAGACTCATTGTCTGCCAAGCGGTGGAAGCGAATAGGCTCAGCGATAATGTCATAGATTTTCATCCGCGGATTCATCGACGAATACGGGTTCTGAAACACCATCTGCATTTGACGACGAATCGGCCGTCGCGCCCGTTCGCTCTTAATCGCGGTGAGATCAATGCCTTCAAAAATGATTTGTCCGGTATTGGGCGGATACAGCCCCGTAATCGCACGGGCAATGGTCGACTTACCCGACCCTGACTCGCCCACCAGCCCGAAGGTTTCACCTTCGACAATATCGAAGCTGACATGATCAGACGCTTGAACATATTCGCGGCGGCTGGCAAATAACGAATCTTTGGTAACAAAACGCAGCGATACGTCTTTGACTTGCAATAACGGTCCGGTATAAGCGCGTTGATCTTGGCTTTGCCCCAGCCAATGGTTTTTAATATCCAGCTCGACGGTTTCGCCAGCTTCTTCGATATAGTTAACCAGTGGAAAGCGATCCAGCTTGATATCTGAGCGTGGTACCGCCGAAATCAGACTTTGCGTGTAAGGATGTTGTGGCTCACCGAGTACTTGTCGGGTGGTGCCAATTTCCACCAAATCACCGCGATACATCACCGCAACGCGATCAGTGACATTCGCGACCACACCCATATCATGGGTCACCAACATACAGCCGACGTTTTTCTGCTGACACAAGTCACGGATGAGCGTCAGGATTTGGTCCTGTATTGATACGTCCAATGCAGTGGTAGGCTCATCGGCAATGATTAAATCGGGTTCACCGGCTAGGGCGATAGCAATCACCACACGCTGACGCATGCCGCCAGAGAATTGGTGGGGGTACTGTTTGATGCGGATTTCTGGATCTGGAATCCCCACTTGCTCCATTAAGGTCAACGCCCGCTGATAGGCTTGCTGCTGAGTCACATTTAAATTGGTAAGAATGGTTTCAGTCAGCTGCTGCTCCACCGTGAACAGTGGGTTTAACGATGTCATGGGGTCTTGGAAGATAAAGCCAATCTTATCCCCACGAACCTTGCGCATCTCATTGGGCGTCAGACCAGAAATCTTTTTGCCATCGAGGTACACATCGCCGCTGGCTATCCGTCCCGGTGGGCTAAGTAAGTCAATCACCGCGTTGCCAACCGTCGACTTACCCGCGCCGGACTCACCGACCACACCAACGATCTCGCCGCGTTCAATGGTAAATGACAGTGATTTCACTGCCGCATGAACGCCATGACGAGACGGATACTCTATTCGTAGGTTATTTACTTCTAGCAGTGCCATTTATCATCCTTGGCATCGTCGAATGTGACGATGTACTCCTTGTCCAGACTGAGCCCTGTTCAACCGATACCCAGTAAAAAATAGGGGGATTCCAATCTGGCAAACATTTCACAAAAAATCAACAACACAGCAGGATATGCCATAATCCTGCTTAAGGGTCGAATAATCATTCACAGTCATTCTCTGTAAACTCACACCAAAAGATACAAAACACATTTCATATCAGTGAAATACAGACTCATTACCGTGTCACAGTTGTAAAACAAATTACGCATAAGATAAAGCCTAACCTGTTAACACTCATCAAACACTGCCAGTGCTTTACCCTGATATTAACGGCGTAAATTGTTATCTATTTTATCAATAACAAAAATAGCAGTGTTTTACCCTGTTTAATCTAAGGTATAGCAGCAGTATCGCGTAGCCGCTGATATCGGGCAGATTCAGGGTTTTTTCTGTGTGGGATTCTTGATTAAGCTCTAATTTCTGACTTTTTCTTCATGAAGCCGCATCATCGCGACAAAAAATAAATAGGCAGGCAAGGTAGGTAAATCAGACAGGGGTCTATACAGACGCACCTATCATGATAAGCAGACCTAGAAACGAAAAAACCCCAGCCGTTAGGCTAGGGTTTGAATGGTAGTCGGTGAAGAGGAATTCGATGGGGCGGCCTTCCGCGCGACCGGGCTTCCGGCCCCCGACCCGCTATCCCAAACGAACAGGTAAAAACGAAAAAACCCCAGCCGTTAGGCTGGGGTTTGAATAGTGGTCGGTGAAGAGGGATTCGAACCCCCGACCCTCTGGTCCCAAACCAGATGCGCTACCAAACTGCGCTATTCACCGACATTTTCGCTTTTAGCGGGAATAATGGGGTGGCTGACGGGACTTGAACCCGCGACAACTGGAATCACAATCCAGGGCTCTACCAACTGAGCTACAGCCACCACTGATTTTTTGCCATCTATTTCTATCCCGGAATGGCGCGCCCGACAGGATTTGAACCTGTGACCTTTGGCTCCGGAGGCCAACGCTCTATCCAACTGAGCTACGGGCGCTTGCCCCGTTGGCGGTGACGAATATTACGGATATCGTTACCAGCCGTCTAGCACTTTTTTTAATTTTTTTACTGACTGGTCTCTTTTTGGACAAATTGCGTAGAAATCGTCAGTTAGGTCTCTACTATAACGGTTTAACGTAACAATCTAAAGCGCTATAATCACCTAATCTTTACACGGGGTTAACCTACCCTGTTTGGGTGAGCCCGTAGAGAAATATGAATGTCGCGGCCGAATCACGTCTTCATTGATTCACCCTTTGAGGTTGGCGACAAAATAAGACGAAAAAGGCGTAAGCCACCAGTAATGTGGGAGTGTCATTGTGAGCGCAAAGGGAAAGAGTCTACGTCATATCATGGTTGCCTCTGTGGCTGCCTTCATGTTTGCTTCAGCCGCACAGGCGCTTGAAGTCTCAGAGAGTGAAAAATCCGCCATTGCCGAGCGCATTGCCCCAGTGGGTGATGTATACCTTGACGGTCAAGCCCCGGTCGAAACGGCTGCCGCTGAACCGACGGGTCCGCGTACCGGCGATCAGGTTTATAATACCTACTGCACTGCGTGCCACAGCACAGGCGCAGCAGGCGCACCAAAAACCGGTGACGCCGCCGCTTGGGGACCTCGTGTCGATAAAGGCATGGAAACCCTCACCAAACACGCTATCAATGGCTTTAATGCGATGCCTGCTAAAGGCACCTGTATGGACTGCTCTGACGACGAGATCGTTGCCGCGATTGAGCACATGCTAGACGCACTCTAAGACGGAATGGTTATTACGTTCGACTGAGTGATAAGAGGCGCCGTATCAACGGCGCTTATTTATTTTGGTTTAACATCGCTTTTAGGTTCGCGATCGCGGCTTGTCCCTTCTCCATGCGCTCTTGTTGTGAAACGGGCTTCTTGTTCGCCTCCCATTCCACATCCTCAAACGGCAATTCGTCAAGAAAACGGCTGTGCTGCGGTTTTATCAATTCACCAAATTGGCGACGCTCTTTACACACCACAAAAGTCAGCGCTTTTTGTGCCCGCGTGATCCCCACGTACGCCAAACGCCGCTCTTCATCGATATTGTCTTCGTCGATGCTCGACTGGTGAGGCAACAAACCTTCTTCCATGCCAATCATATATACATAGGGAAATTCGAGCCCCTTAGACGCATGTAAGGTCATCAGCTGTACTTGATCGGCATCATCATCGTCTTCGCCTCGCTCCATCATGTCGCGCAGCGTAAGGCGCTGAACCACTTCTCGTAAACTGCGCTCGACATTATCCGGGTTGTCACCCTCTAAGTCAGCCACTATCCAGCTGTAGAGATCCGAGACATTTTTCATCCGCATTTCCGCCATTTTGGGGCTGGATGAGGTCTCATATAGCCAGTCTTCGTAATGGGTATCGCGCAATAACGCCCGTACTGCGGCAACTGTATCGCCACGTTCAGCCTGATCGGACAATTCAACAATCCAACGTGTGAACGCCTGTAACGAGGCCAACCCTCGGCCCGACAAATGCTGTGTCAGCCCCAACTCGAAGCTCGCCGCAAACAAGCTTTTGCCTCGCTGGTTTGCGTAGCTACCCAGTTTTTCCAACGTGACAGGGCCGATTTCGCGTCGCGGGGTATTCACAATACGTAAAAAGGCGTTGTCATCGTCTTGGTTGGTCAGCAAGCGCAAATAAGCCATGATGTCTTTAATCTCTGCGCGAGCAAAAAAGGAGGTGCCGCCCGATATTTTATAAGGGATGCGGTTTTGCATCAGCGCTTTTTCGATTAAACGCGATTGGTGGTTTCCGCGATAAAGGATGGCGTAATCTTTGTATTGGGTACGTCCGAGAAAACGATGGCCTATCAGCTCGCCGACCACGCGCTCGGCTTCATGTTCTTCATTTTTCGCCGTCAATACCTTTAGCATGTCCCCATCAGGTAATGCTGAGAAAAGCGTTTTTTCAAAAACATGCGGATTATTGGCAATCAAGATGTTGGCCGCGCGGAGGATGCGACTGGTTGAGCGGTAGTTTTGCTCCAATTTCACCACATGCAAGCGAGGAAAGTCTTGCTGCAGGTAAACGAGATTTTTCGGCTGGGCGCCTCGCCATGAGTAAATCGACTGATCGTCATCCCCAACCACCGTAAAGCGCGCACGCTCGCCCACCAGCAGTTTTACCAACTGATACTGGCTGGTATTGGTATCTTGATACTCATCCACGAGCAGGTAACGAATGCGTGCTTGCCAGCGCTCCCGAACCGCTTGATTCTGACTAAGTAACGCCACCGGCATCAATATCAAGTCATCAAAATCCAACGCATTGTACGCCCGCATTTGTTTTTGATAACGCGCATAGCAGGCAGCGAATAGCTGATCGCGCTCACCTTGCGCCTGCGCCAGTGCCTCATCAGGCCCCAGCATCGCATTTTTCCAATTCGAGATGGTATGCACTAATTGACGCAGCAAATCTTTGTCATTATCCAGCTCATCTTCGGTCAAAGTTTTGAGCAACGCTAATTGGTCTTGGTCATCAAAGAGAGAAAAGCCCGCCTTGAGCCCCAAGGTTTTGTATTCTCGTCGAATGATATTCAGACCCAGAGTGTGGAAGGTTGACACCATCAGGCCGCGCGACTCTTGTTTACCGAGCGTTTGCGCGACACGTTCTTTCATTTCTCGCGCTGCTTTGTTGGTAAAGGTTACCGCCGCGATATGACGCGCTTTATATCCACATTGTTGCACCAAATAGGCGATCTTGTGGGTAATAACACGTGTTTTTCCTGAACCAGCACCCGCTAAAACCAAGCAAGGACCGGAAATATGGCGCACCGCATCAGACTGCGCGGGGTTAAGTTTCATGGTGACAACGCCTCTTTTTAACCTGAGTTGGCATTGTAGAGGGAAACACTCACATGTCTATCTTACCGCGCGATTGTCGCAAAGATTGACTACACTTTGCCCTTGTCATTCGTGCAAAAATCCGACTAAAATGAATGAACGTTCATTCACTATTGATACCATGCACAGTATGGATAAACGCACCCAAATTTTGTCAGCCACTGAGCAACTCATTGCGACACGTGGGCTCGATAAAGTCTCGATGCAGCAAGTCGCCAAGCATGCTGGCGTAGCAGCTGGCACCATTTATCGCTATTTCGATGACAAGGATGACTTACTCCGTCAATTATCGGCGCATCTGATGATGCAATGCGCGACACACATTCAACATGGGGTTAAGGATGAACCAACACTGCGCGACCAATTTGAACGCCTATGGCGCAATACGTGGCACATGATGTTACAGCGCGACCATCTCCTGTTATCACGTGATCAATTCGAAGCACTACCACGTGATGACCATGCACACACTCAGCAGGAACGCATTGCATTTGCTGATCTTTATCATGTGATTCAACAAGGTAAAGACCAAGGGCTATTCAAACCCATGAACGATGAAGTTTTGATCGCTCTCGGGCTAGAACCGGCGGTTTGTTTAGCTCGCAAACAGGTTCGGGGTGTTATAACCCTGAGCGATGATACTATCGCAGATGCAATTCGCGCTTGCTGGGATGCAATTTCTCTTCACTAACGACGTTCGGAGCTAACTTCGATGAAAAAATGGTTTTTTGTCATGCTGATCCTTGCACTGCTGCTGTTTGGCAGTGTGATTGGCTTTAACCTGTTCAAGCAGCAAAAGATAGCGGAATACATGGCAAATATGCCGGAACCAACCCATCCGGTCACGGCCGTGACGGTTGCTGCTGAGCCATGGACCCCCACCATCGACGCTATTGGTTTTATCGAGCCAAATCAAGGGATTACCCTAACCACGCAAATTGCAGGGGTGGTCGATGTGATCAATTTTGAATCAGGCCAAACCGTCGAGCGTGGGCAAAACCTGGTCGAGCTCGACTCGAGTGTTGAAAAAGCCAACCTCGCCAGCACTCAAGCGCGCCTGCCTGCAGCGGAAGCAAAATTTAAACGCTATCAAGGTCTGTTTGCCAAAGGCTCCATTTCCAAAGAAGCACTCGATGAAGCCGAGGCGAATTATCGTTCGTTACAAGCGGATATCGCGGCGCTGAAAGCCACCATCGCCCGTCGTAATATCCAAGCGCCGTTTGATGGGGTTATTGGTCTGCGTAATGTCTTTATGGGTGAATATTTGCAGCCAGGTACCGATATTGCTCGTTTAGAAGATACCTCTGTAATGAAGCTTCGCTTTACCGTGCCACAAACGGACATTGCTAAAATCCGTCTCAGTCAGCCACTGCGTATCACCGTTGATGCGTATCCAGAAATGGAATTTATCGGCTCAATTAGTGCTATCGAGCCAGCCGTCAACAGTCAAAGCGGCCTGATTAAAGTGGAGGCCAACATTCCCAACAACGATGGGCAACTACGCTCAGGGATGTTTGCCCGTGCAGACATCATTTTGCCCACCATTGAAGATCAAATCGTGATTGACCAAACCGCGATTAACTTCACTTTGTATGGCGAAAGTGTTTATGTGATCCGTGAAGAAGATGGCGAAAAGCGTGCTTATCAGCAAGTGCTTAAAGTGGGCGAGCGTCGTGGCCACCAAGTCCGAATCATTGATGGTCTCGCACCTGGCGATCTCGTGGTAACGTCCGGCCAAGTGCGCTTGAGCAACGGTTCAAAAGTGAAAATCGTCGAAAATGACGCTCTCACACCACCAGAACAATTACCTCAATTGTAAGACGAGGATGTGATGCGCTTTACTGATATTTTTATCCGGCGCCCAGTACTGGCAGCCTCAATCAGTATACTGATTGCGCTGCTAGGCTTGCAGTCGCTTTTTAAGATGCAAGTCAGGGAATACCCGGAGATGACCAATACCGTGGTCACCATCACAACCAGCTACTATGGTGCCAGTGCTGATTTGATTCAGGGGTTTATCACCACCCCACTCGAACAGGCAGTCGCCCAAGCTGACAATATTGACTTTATGACCTCAGAATCGGTGCTGGGGACCTCGACGATTACCGTCAACATGAAGCTAAACACAGATCCGAATGCGGCACTGGCGGATATTCTTGCCAAGGTCAATTCGGTACGTGCGCAGCTTCCGACTGAGGCAGAAGACCCCTCAGTATCGATGTCGACGGGTTCAACCACTGCGGTGATGTACATCGGCTTTACCTCACCGGAGCTCGATTCAAGCCAGATCACTGATTACCTCGAACGGGTCGTGAAGCCTCAGCTGTTTACCGTGAATGGGGTGTCGAAAATCGACTTATACGGCGGGGTGAAATACGGTCTACGTGTTTGGCTGGATCCTCAGAAAATGGCCGGGTTTAACCTAACGGCCACGGATGTCATGTCGGTACTGAGTGCCAATAACTACCAGTCCGCCACCGGTCAAGCTATCGGTACCTATATGGTTTATAACGGTAGCGCCGACACCCAGGTGTCGACCCCAGAGGAGCTCCGTAACTTGGTGGTCGAAACCCAAGAGGGTCGCGTGGTGCGCCTTGGGGATATTGCCAAAGTCTCGCTAGAGAAAAGCCACGATCGCTACCGTGCCATTGCGAATGGCTCAGAGGCAGTGGTCGCGGCGGTCAATGCCGCGCCTACCGCCAACCCCATTAATATTGCCGAAGACGTGATTGCAATGCTCCCAGAAATCGAGCGCAACATGCCGGGCAATATCCAAATGAACGTACTGTATGACTCCACCAAAGCGATTAACGAGTCCATCCATGAGGTAGTAAAAACCATCATTGAAGCGGCCATTATCGTACTGGTGGTGATTACCTTGTTCTTGGGCTCATTCCGCGCCGTTATCATCCCAATCATCACCATTCCATTGTCCTTGATTGGTGTGGCCTTGGTCATGGAGATGATTGGCTTCTCGCTGAACTTGATGACGCTACTGGCGATGGTATTGGCCATCGGCTTGGTGGTTGACGATGCGATCGTGGTACTCGAAAACATCGACCGGCATATTAAGCTAGGTGAATCGCCTTTCCGTGCGGCCATTATTGGTACGCGAGAAATTGCCGTGCCGGTTATCTCAATGACACTGACATTGGCGGCTGTGTATGCCCCTATCGCCATGATGGGCGGGATCACCGGCTCATTGTTTAAGGAGTTTGCGCTAACACTTGCCGGGGCCGTGTTTGTCTCTGGGATTGTGGCACTGACCCTCTCGCCAGTGATGTGTTCATCGATGCTAAAAGCCCACGCAAAGCCTAGCCGTTTTGAGTTGACAGTCCATCGCCTCTTAGACGGTATGACAGAGCGCTACGCGGGCATGCTGGATAAGGTGATGCAACGTCGTCCGGTTATCTTGTCTTTCGCGGTGATCGTGTTTGCGTCGTTGCCCGTTCTGTTCAGCTTTATCCCCAGCGAGCTTGCGCCTTCAGAGGATAAAGGGGTGGTCGTGATGATGGGTACTGCCCCCTCGACCGCAAACTTGGATTACATCCAAAACACCATGGCAGAAGTGAACCAAAAGCTCGACGAACAACCAGAGGTGGCCTTCTCTCAGGTCTTCTCTGGCGTACCTAAGTCGAATCAGGCATTTGGTATTGCTTCTCTGGTGCCATGGAGTGAGCGTGAAGCCAGCCAGTCAGAAATCGTGAAGCGCATGGCCGAGGAAGTGAAAGACATTCCGGGCATGAACGTCACAACCTTTGAGATGCCAGAGCTCCCCGGCGCCTCGTCTGGCTTGCCAATCCAGTTCGTGGTGACGACGCCGAATAACTTTGAAAGTCTCTATCAGGTGACGGCTGAAATCATGTCAGAGGTTCAATCAAGTCCGAATTTCGTCTATTCGGAGCTGAACCTTAACTTTGACTCGGCCACTATGAACATCAGCATTGATAAAGACAAGGCGGGCTCTTACGGCGTAACCATGCAAGACATCGGTGCCACCATTGGCACCATGATGGCGGATGGCTATGTGAATCGTATCGACTTTGATGGACGCTCTTATGAAGTGATCCCACAAGTTGAGCGTAAATATCGCCTCAACCCTGAGTCTATCGAAGGTTATTACGTACGCGCGGCAAATGGTGAGTCGATTCCACTCGGTTCGCTGATTGATATCGACATTACCGCAGAGCCTCGTTCACTGCCGCATTTCAACCAATTGAATGCCGCTACAATCAGTGCAGTGGCAGCGCCTGGCGTGACCATGGGAACTGCTGTTGACTGGTTTGAAAGCAAAGCTGCAGAGTTGCCTAAGGGCTATCAACACGATTACCTCGGTGAATCTCGCCAATACGTCACAGAAGGTAGCGCACTCTATGCCACCTTCTTGTTCGCCTTAGCGATCATTTATCTGGTCCTTGCGATTCAGTTTGAATCCTTGCTCGACCCACTGGTGATCTTGGTCTCTGTACCGCTCGCCATTTGTGGTGCATTAATTGCGCTCGCATGGGGGCTGTCGTCGATGAATATCTACTCGCAAGTCGGGTTGATCACCTTGATAGGTCTGATTACCAAACACGGTATTTTGATCTGTGAGGTGGCCAAAGAGCAGCAGCTGCATCATCAAGCCAGTCGGATGGATGCGGTCAAAGAAGCGGCTAAAATTCGCTTGCGCCCGATCTTAATGACCACTGCAGCAATGATTGCTGGCCTGATCCCTCTGATGTTCGCGACCGGCGCAGGTGCCGAGCAACGCTTTAGCATCGGGATTGTGATCGTGGCAGGTCTTGCTATCGGTACCTTGTTTACCCTATTCGTTTTGCCAGTGATTTACACCTATCTGGCCAGCAAACACAAACCACTGCCTGTGTTTGTCGAAGACGATGAGCTCGACAAGCTCGATAAAGACTATCACGCGTCACACTAATTAAAGGGCCTTCGGGCCCTTCTCTTTTGTCATCTTTCGACAAGCTGCCCGTATTTACATAGAATAAAGGCAGTTAATGAAGGAGTATTCCATGTTTGACCCCAAAAAACTTGAGCAAGTGGCCAAGCAAATTCACGACGCCATGCCTCAGCCTGTCAAAGAGTTAGGCACGGATATGGAAAGCCGTGTGCGCCAAGCCATTCAAGGCCAGTTGACCAAGCTCGACGTGGTAAGCCGTGAAGAGTTTGATGTGCAGACCCAGGTGCTACTACGCACCCGTCAAAAGTTGACCGAGCTTGAAGCCAAGCTTGCAGAGATGGAAAAAAAGCTCAACCAAGACACTGATGCCTAAATCCATCATTAAAAAAGCCTGACCACTGGCCAGGCTTTCATCTCATACTGTGTCGTTAGTGGTTATTAATTGCGATTTGCTTCATATCAGTCATATAGCCTCGCAATTCCTCACCGATATACTCAATCGGGTGGTTACGGATACGATCATTGACCTCGATTAAGGTGGCGTTGTCGACCTGGTTAGAGGTTTCTCCGAGTCCTTTACCAATCACATCAGCCCCCACTGTTGGCATAAAGTGTTCGCGCAGTAGCGGTGTTGCGACGTTTGCAAATAAGTAGTTGCCGTACTCAGCCGTATCTGAAATGACCACGTTCATTTCATAAAGACGCTTACGCGCGATGGTGTTGGCAATCAAAGGTAATTCATGCAATGACTCGTAATACGCTGACTCTTCGATAATGCCGGATGACACCATAACTTCAAAAGCAAGCTCGACCCCTGCACGCACCATAGCAACCATCAAAATACCGTTATCAAAGAACTCTTGCTCACTGATGCTTACATCCGACTCGGGATAGTTTTCAAACGCGGTCTGTGCCGTTTCTTCACGCCATGTGAACAAGTCTTTATCGCCGTTTTCCCAATCGGCCATCATGGTCGCGGAGAAATGGCCAGAAATGATGTCATCCATATGTTTGTTATATAGAGGACGCATCAGTTCTTTAAGCGACTCCGACAGTTCAAAGGCTTTGATTTTCGCTGGGTTGGACAAGCGATCCATCATGTGGGTGATGCCCCCGAACTTCAGCGCTTCCGTAATGGTTTCCCAGCCGTACTGAATAAGCTTACCCGCATAACCTGGCTCAACACCCTCTGCGATCATTTTCTCGTAGCAAACGATGGATCCGGCCTGCAGCATGCCACACAAAATAGTTTGCTCACCCATCAGATCGGATTTCACTTCTGCTACGAATGAGGAGGCGAGTACGCCAGCACGGTGACCACCGGTTGCAGCGGCCCATGCTTTCGCAATCTCAAAGCCTTCGCCTTTAGGATCATTTTCTGGGTGAACGGCAATCAGCGTCGGAACACCAAAGCCGCGTTTGTATTCTTCACGCACCTCGGTGCCCGGGCACTTTGGCGCCACCATAACCACAGTAATGTCTTCACGGATACGCTGACCGACTTCGACAATATTAAAGCCATGTGAGTAACCGAGTGCAGCGCCCTCTTTCATCAGTGGCATCACGGTTTCAACCACGTTGGAGTGCTGTTTATCTGGCGTAAGATTAATCACCAAGTCTGCCTGTGGGATCAAATCTTGGTAGCTGCCCACTTCAAATCCATTTTCGACCGCGTTCTGATAAGAAGGCCGTTTTTCATCAATAGCAGCCTGACGTAGTGCATAAGCCACATCAAGACCCGAGTCACGCATGTTTAAGCCTTGGTTGAGCCCTTGTGCACCACAGCCCACAATCACCACTTTTTTACCTTTGAGAAATTCGGCCTCGGTGGCAAATTCATCACGATCCATAAATCGGCATACGCCTAATTGTTCCAATTGTTGACGTAAATTCAGGGTATTAAAGTAGTTCGCCATGGGGTGCTCCATTGATTCAAATCCGTGATTGGGTGTGTTTTCACCGCGTATTTTTGATACTACCCTAACCACTATATTGCCTAAAGTGATATATTCACAACATAACATTGCAGTTACAGCAACAATAAATTATGAATGCAAAGCAACTCACAGGCTTTCTCCACCTCTGTGACACCAAAAGCTATACCCGAGCCGCACAAGCAATGCACGTCAGCCCTTCTGCGCTGAGCCGAATCATCCAACGTCTCGAAGAAGATATTGGTCAGCCTTTGTTTATTCGCACCAATAAAGCGGTCGATCTCACCCCAGCAGGTAAAACGCTGCTTCCCGTCGCACGCGATATCCTGCAGCTTTGGCACACCACTAAAGCCAGTATCAATGAACATGCCTCTTTGCTCGGCGGTAAGCTCACGCTCTTTTGTTCAGTCACGGCAAGCTATAGCCATTTACCTGAGCTCCTCGCGCGCTTTCGTCAACAATACCCAAATATCGAGCTACAACTGCTAACCGGCGACCCCGCTCAAGCAGAAGAGAAGGTGCAAGACAATAGTGCCGACATTGCCATTGCCGCTAAACCCAAACGCTTGTCATCCAGCTTAGTGTTTCAACCAATTGATACAGTCAGTTTGTCGGTTATCGCACCGGCAATGGCCAGCAGTGGCATTGACCTACAAGCCATTGACTGGCAGCACACACCATTAATCTTGCCCGAAGCAGGGACAGCGCGCGAACTCGCTGATCAATGGTTGACCGGTAAAGGTATCGAGCCAAACGTCTACGCACAAATAGCCGGCCATGAGGCGATTGTCAGTATGGTGGCATTGGGCTGTGGTATTGGTGTCGCGCCAGATGTGGTGATTGATAACAGCCCAGTAAAAGACAAGGTTGAGCGATTACGCCAAGAAATTGTGCAACCTCTCGAACTAGGCCTTTGTTGTAAAGCTTCCCGCGCAAAAGAACCTTTACTCAACGCTCTACTCGATGTCATGCGATAAACACAAAAAGCCCCAACACAATGATGCCGGTGCTTAAACGCAAAAAACCCCAGCTTTTCAGCTAGGGTTTCTAAATAGTGGCGGAGTGGACGGGAGTCAACGCGCACTGCAAGTGCCGCGACCAAGACGTCTGGCTCAGGGGAGCTTAAATGCAAAAAACCCCAGCTTCTCAGCTAGGGTTTCTAAAGTAGTGGCGGAGTGGACGGGACTCGAACCCGCGACCCCCGGCGTGACAGGCCGGTATTCTAACCAACTGAACTACCACTCCGCACCAATTCTGTATGACTAAAGACTTATATCTCTTTGCTTTAATCAATTGTATTCAAAGCCTGGCGATGTCCTACTCTCACATGGGGAGACCCCACACTAC
>NZ_MUFM01000015.1:0-84886 GCF_001996125.1 Salinivibrio sp. PR932
ATTTAATATTGTGAAAAATCTCATAATCTTGGGATAGTAATATGTCATGAGGAACTCATCATTTTTTATATAATCAACTCCACCTGTTGACATGTTTTTTATTGCAACCAACATCCCACCACATTCACAAACACGAATTTTGTGGCTTTTTCTTATAGAAAGATCGTAACCGGTGATGTGATATTTCTTTTCAAAATCAGCATTCTTTATCCAAAATTCAATATGCAAAATTTTGTTTCTCTCATGCCACTTTTTAAAATCAACAACTACTCCATCGATATATTCAAGATATGGTTCACAATTAACTACTTTATTATTAAAACTCTTATTTATTCGCTTAATCGCACGACCAGTCAATACAAGTAAATAAACACATGGAATTAGAATAAAAAGTATAAAAAACACCCAGAAACTCATTTTTTCCTCCATGTAAAACTGCTAACGCCTCGCTTAACCGGCGCAAAATTGCAGGCTAAAATTAGCGACGAAGGAGCGCAAGCCTGCTGTTTTGCGTCCCTTGGTTTAAGCGTTTGTTAAGCATCACTGCTCGGCAAGTGCAAGATTTCACCTATGAGTAGATAGGTATTTAAAAATAAGGCTCTTGCTTCTTCCACCGTAACTTCGTTGTGAACACCGGTAGAGACTCGGTCATAGAGGTTAGCTAAGTTTTGACGAAACCTCTTTTTCCTACTATTGCTGTCTATACGTTGGTGAATATAAGCATTAATTCTGTTCTGGTGGCGATTAGCCGCTAATGAAAGTTGATTGCCACCAATTTCGATCGTTTCTTCTGATGGAGGGAAAATATTATCTGCGAAAGAGTCAATGACTCGGCGACAAGTTGTAAGTGACTGACTTATTGCTTCTTGATCACCCTCAGCTAGACGACTCATTACAGATGGGATTTGTTCGAGAACGTCCCCGCACGAGTCTCCGATCAAGCTATCGACATCACTTTTATATCTCTCAAAAATCGACTCAGAAAGACTGTCGAATTGCTTTTCATAATATATTTCGCTTACAAACTCATGAAGGTTGGCAAGTACTCTACTTTTTATTCCGCTTAGCTTAGAAATATACGAAGTCGATGAAGCCATCTCGTCAGTGACTTTCTTTGTCGCAGCAAAAGCCATATCCCCAGCAGTATCGGGCACTCGCATCGCATGTAATTTTGCTTGCTCAGCAATTATTGCGGCTTCTTGTTGTGCTAAAGGCCCCCAATAACCCCGTTGTTTTTCACGATCGACCCAGCGCCCTGTGATCCCCATATATCTTAGGGATACCTCATTTGATGAGTTGTATCCTTTCATTTCAAGCTTAAGCCAATATCGGATTTCTTCAGAGCCAACCCATCGGGCTAGTCTCGAGGCCTTCAGAATTAAGCTTTCTGCGCTTGCTCGGCTCAACTCTATATCATCGAGTAGCTCTTTAGCTAATTCGAGAATGTGTTCTGATCTACTCTGGTCAACCACGATTATTCCTTGTGATGCTTAACGAATGACATGGATTCCCTCTCTTGAAGATCTGCCACACTTAGGTGCGGCCTTTAATACCGGAGGTAACCATGTCTGCTCGATTCATTTGTGGCGCTGATCTCGCCAAGCACCACTTTTCTCTTCACGCGGTGGATGACCACGGAAAAGTCATTCTCTATAACTCGTTCCCACGCTCCTGCGTGGGAACAGGAAGTAATGTCTAATGGCCCTGTCACATGATTGGCAGGTAGCGGTGAAACCGCAGTAAGAGACCTTCTATATGTGTTTGCCGTAAGCAATAACTTAATGGCTGAAATGACAGAACGAAGTAGACGACTTTGTTGTTCGAGAGCATTGGCTGCTGGCGCAGCCAAAAAATGCTATTGCCTATTGACCGGAGAAGGGCTCATATGTGTTATACGCGTTCTCCACGATTGAACGCAACTACCGTAGCGCGTAATTTAGTTAGCTTAAACTCTGTAAGTAACACTGTAACAAAAGACAATATAGAAACGGAGATAAGTGCAACATTAATCAAAGCATTACCACTAAACTCATAAATACCTGACAGACCAATAAATAGCAAAAGACAGGAAATTATCGATAGAATCGAATCATTCGTTTTCACTTTATACTCATCAGCAGGTATATCTTTTATTATCGAAACCGGATTTGAGAGCCCGTCAAGCCGAACTGCAATTTTTCCTTTTTTAATTTTTACTTTTAGGCCAGAACTTCTTAACGAATTAGCTAAATCTTCCATGATTGATTATCTCCATTTCTGCGAGCGCATAACGCAAAGCACAGTTGCAAAATACTTGGCACTATATTTTGCGAAGCAAAATTCGTGATATGTATTTTGTCAATTGATGCGCCTTGTTATACGAACATTTCCTCATATGTGCTGATTGCTTTAACTGCACCGGTTAGGTCATTTCTACCATTAAAGTCATGCTTAACAGCAATGACGTCACAGCCACTAGATTTACCAGCACGAATACCCGCTGTAGAATCTTCAAACACAATTGTTTGGTCAGGTGAAGCAGCTAATTTGCCAAGAGCTAAAGTATAGGCTTCAGGATCAGGCTTATGCTTAGTTACGTGCTCCTGCGTGATAACAAGGTCAAAAGCATTCTCTAGCTGTAACGAGGCTAAAATATTAGCCACCATCCATGTTGCTGCTGAACTAACAACTCCACACTTTTTACCTGCTAGTTTTAACTGTTCTATGTAAGCCTTAGCCCCAACATTTAGCTCAAGACCATCATTGAGCAACTGTTCGTAATGAGCTCGAAAGTAGCAATTAAACTCTGTTAAGTCAGGAGCAATATTTGCATTTTCAAAGAAGTGACCCGTTACAACCTGCCAACTTTCACCCATAACATCTTTGTAAATGTTGTAGTCTACGTGTGCGCCATAATCTAAACACGCTAATGCTAACGCTTTGCCCTTTAAAGGTTCTGAATTTACTAATGTTCCGTCCATATCGAACAGATAAACTTCATAATCTTTCAATTCACTCTCCATGTTAAATTTTCGAGTTCGTATAACGCTAAGCCAAGTAGTGAGCAACGCAATACGAAGTCACTGCATAATACCTTAAACACATAAATCAACGCATACTAAAAATGCCACGCGTTGCGAATCTGTCTTAAGCGCTTTGATACTCATTGAGCCTTCTCCTCCAGCTTAACCAGCAGGCTAAGCTGGAAGGCGACAAATCCAAAAAAGGAGAAGACTCGATGAGATTTTATAACCAACAGCATGATTATTACTGCGGCATCGATCTGCATGCGCGCATTCTTTACGTCTGTATCATTGATTCTGCGGGTAACTCCGTGGTTCATAAGAAAGTTGACGCCACCCCTGACGCACTCTTAGACACTCTTGCGCCCTTTCAAGACCAAATTGTTGTCGGCATCGAGTGTATGCATTGCTGGTATTGGGTTAGTGACCTTTGCCGCGATAGACGGCAGTAAGAGATCTTCTATATGTGTTTGCCGTAAGCAATGACATAATGGCGGAAATGACAGAGCGAAGTAGACGACTTTGTTGTTCGAGAGCATTGGCTGCTGGCGCAGCCAAAAAATGCTATTGCCTATTGACCGGAGAAGGGCTCATATGTGTTATGTGTGCTCCCAAAAAGCAACTTGTTGCCCACTTTTGCCCTGTTGGCTAAAATTTGACAAATGAATGAACATGTTAATACTATTGATGACTATTTAACCAACGGAAGGCTTAAATCGTGAAGGAAATCATCAACAACATAAGTATTTTTGTAGGCAAAAACCTTAGCATCATTGGGTTTACCTCTGGTGTTCTATTTTACTTGGTAATCAGGTAATTGGCTCAAGAGACAGCAGATAAGCAGATTTATTTGGCCGTTTTACAACTTTGACGCTGTCTTTGGCATTGTTACCCCAAACTTTTCCACCCGTGAATAACCATTCTTTTCAGTGCTTTTATTGCTATCACTTTCGCGCTGCTATCTCCGATTACTTCGTAACACATAACGCCCGCGTCTAGGGAATCCCCTCATAAATATCTTTTGAAACAATGAGGTAGACACGCATCACTCCCTCTGATCTAATGAATTTCGCCAAAAACACACTCGATACAGACAGATTCAATAGCGATGCTAACGATGCGTGATGACCAAATCCTACTACAAACACTGTCAAAACAGTGCCCCAACATTCACAAAAAACGGCTTATTTCTGTTAAACATGCGATTAAACGTATCGACCGCCTATTAGGCAATACGCTGTTACATCAAGAGAAAAATCTCATTTATCGCTGGCATGCGCATCTGATTACGCGCGCCAATCCTTGTCCCGTCATCTTGGTTGATTGGTCGGATGTGCGTGAGCAATTGCGCTATATGACACTGCGTGCTTCTATCGCCGTGGATGGGCGTGCCGTCACTTTGTATGAGCAAGCCTTTGAATATGGCGACTATAACTCGCCTCGCACCCATCAACGCTTTCTCGATACGCTCCAAGGGATATTGCCTGACGGTTGCCACCCAATCTTGGTCACCGATGCTGGCTTTAGAAATACTTGGTTCCGACAAGTGGCACAAAAAGGCTGGTTCTGGTTAGGCCGCGTACGTGGCGAGGTCTCGATTAAAACCCATCAGCACCCGTGGCAATCCAATAAGCAGTTTTACCCTGACGCATCAGCTAAACCTCACACTCTTGGGCCCTGTTTATTAGCGAAGCGTTCGCCTCTTCATTGCTTTGCGTATCTCTACAAAGGTGCCCCCAAAGGACGCAAAGTGCATCGTCATAGCCGCACCTGCCAGCGTCATTCCGCCAACGCGCTTTATCAAAAAGGGAGCAGTGAACCTTGGGTGCTCGTAACGAATATCCCCACGCATGCAATGAATGCGGTCCAAATCACGCGGCTTTATGCCAAGCGTATGCAGATAGAAGAAGCCTTTAGAGACTTAAAAAGCACCGCCTACGGCATGGCACTTCGACACAACCGGACGCGCTGTGTAAAACGGCTCAATATCTTGCTACTCATTGCCCTGCTTGCCGATATCTTAATGTGGTGGAATGGCTTAGTGGCGACCCAAGCAGGTTGGCATTATCACTTTCAAGCCAACACCATCAAGCATCGTCGCGTGCTCTCGATACCTCGTCTTGGTCGCGAGGTCAGAAACCATCGGCGATACCTGATTAAGCTAACCCAATATCAGTGGGCCATCAGGGAATATCAACGGCTAACGCATACGATGGGGCTCGGTCAATTATGAGGGGATCCGCCAGNAGCAGGTTGGCATTATCACTTTCAAGCCAACACCATCAAGCATCGTCGCGTGCTCTCGATACCTCGTCTTGGTCGCGAGGTCAGAAACCATCGGCGATACCTGATTAAGCTAACCCAATATCAGTGGGCCATCAGGGAATATCAACGGCTAACGCATACGATGGGGCTCGGTCAATTATGAGGGGATCCGCCAGCGCCCGCGTAATAGGCGCGAGCTTGCGAGCGTCCTGATTGACGCGTTTGTTCTACGCTTCACTTTCTGCTGCCTAGAAATAGCTTCATTGCTAGACCAAATACCAAACCGCCACCTAGCCAAATGACTGCCTGAATGGCGATTGCGCTAGGGGTTAACTGATTTTGGAATATTTTTGGTAGCACCATGATGAAAAACATTAAGATTCCATAGGTTATACCCATTTTAAGCCAGTTAGTCTTCTTGGCTTCTGGAAGTTCACTTGACATAACTTCGGCAAAGCGATCTTTTTCTTTCTCAAGCCATCTTGCCTCACCGAATATTTTGAACCAAATCCAGATTGGGAACGTTAAGGTAAGCAATATAAGACTGGTGATATTCCAAAGGCACGGTATTTTCCCGTGACACTCTGGGCATACATAGCCAAACCAGTGCCCAAATGAATTGCTTTTAGACCAGAGCCTACCAACATTTAACGCACCACATTCAGGGCACGGAACGTACTGCCTCTCCATTAATGGAGCATCGCTAGTTTTATCTATTAGAGTTACCTTAGGTATTCTCTGCCCAAGAATTAACTCATTGAATGCAAGTCCAGGGTTGATAATCCAATGGAGCAGTATTGGGTGCGGCAGCTTCCATACTTTGTATTTTTCTTTATCGAATTCCATGTTTACTCTCAACTTTATTCGTGGTTGACGTAGAACGCCAAATTAAGGTGTGAACAACGCTAACCACCTACCTAAAGCATTGTGTCATAAACACTAAACTTGCATGAAGTGAAAGCGCCGAGCGTTGTGAATCACCCTTAAATTTTATTGTTAGTTGTGAAACTTACCACCTGCCGAGATCTACAACCTTAATCTAGGTAGTCTGGTGTATGTAAGTTTGTACCGCAGACTTTGCACTTGTAATCACCTGAAGGCTCACCTTCCATTAACGCACTCGCTATTGCTGCAAATAAGCTAGAAAAGAAACCCTTAACTTCTTTTCCCGTGTCTTCACCAGATTTAGAGAAGCTTTCATACTTATGAAACGTCACCTTTTTGCAATTACAGCAGAACGCTTTGGTCTCTTCAGCGCCGTATATTTGAACCAACTTGATTATCTCCAACAACCTAATTTTTCACCCAGCAACTAACGCCCGGCACATGCGCCGGTTTGGAGCCGCGAAGCGGCGGAAAAGCGGTCGCCGTGCTGCCGCTTGTTATGCGGAATCAATCAACCACCCTGAGTTGAATTTCTGCACCATCAGGAAGGTCTTTAATCTGTTTTGCGAGATCACCTGAGAACCGAACAAGTTCGACAAGGGGGGCAGTTTTGATGTTCGAAATGCCGTATTCCCCTCCCAGCGCACCGGGAATGACGAGACAATACTTTCGGCCCTCTGAAAGTTCACCCAAGCTTTCTTTTGCTTGCTCAACCAACGCCTGCATATACCAATCTTCTAAAAAATCCTGGTCTTGAGACAATCGATCCAATTCGTCGCGATCGTTAGCCACTACCTCGCAATAGACATCCTCTGGACTAAGGCGCCAATACTTACCATCCGCATCTTCAATCATAAGATTGCCGAAATCGTTTTCGCCCACAATTGAGAGCGGTTCGATTCCGACCCAACCCCATGAATCTTTGACTTCCTGAATGATGCTCATGAATTCCTTACCGCATAACATTGTATTAGTGCGCGCGCTCGATTTTCCAAAACCGTTATACGCGCCTTTTTTCATCTAACTACTTATGATTAAACACATTTTTAACGCTTGAAGCAATCACCTTGTCTGCGAAAGTGTGCATGCCGCCTATCCCGGACAAGGCGTTCACACTATCCTCAAAGGCGAATTTTTAACTCATTGATTATATTTAACTAATATTTTGTCTTTCGGCGATAATGTGAATGTGTCTCGAAAAAGTGTGCACACTATTTGGCTTTCCTTACCGATAGGCTGTATGAATATACAGTCTTAGATGGAGGAAAAAGATCATGACCAAAAGTCCTTTTATGGCAAGCCTTCAGCATGAGATTAGGCGACGAGGCTATGCGATCAAAACCGAGAAAAGTTACTTGTACTGGGTGCGTCGATTTATCCTTTTCCATCATAAGCAGCATCCTACAGAGCTTAGTGACAAGGATGTAAAAACGTTT
This sequence comes from Salinivibrio sp. PR932, assembly GCF_001996125.1. Lineage (NCBI taxonomy): Bacteria > Pseudomonadati > Pseudomonadota > Gammaproteobacteria > Vibrionales > Vibrionaceae > Salinivibrio > Salinivibrio sp. PR932. The sequence goes on from NZ_MUFM01000015.1 coordinate 7,589, forward strand.
CTGTCTTATTTGGCGAATGCGCAGCAAGTTTCACCGAACACACAAAAGGTAGCTCTCAATGCATTAGCCTTTCTTTACAACCAGTTTTTAAACCAGCCGCTAGGTAAGATTGCGTAAAGCCTTAAATCGTGCGGTACAAAAGGCCCAATGGATTTGCTTTAACGTCCACGCTACCGCCCTTCGGTTGGCGGCATCCAAAAGACCATGTGAGGGAGATATTTAAGGAACGTAGATTACCAGAGCATGAGGAAGGTGTTTAGACAGAGGCGTCTAAAATGTTGGCAATGTCAGGATTTGCATGATTGCGGGGCAGAAAACGAAAAAAGCCGCTGATTTCTCAGCGGCTTTTCGGTATGTGGCGGAGGGATAGGGATTTGAACCCTAGAAGGGCTATTAACCCTTGCCGGTTTTCAAGACCGGTGCTTTCAACCGCTCAGCCATCCCTCCGGAACGCGGCGTATAATATGGGTTTCCTGTTGGCTTGTAAAGTAAAAAACCAATATTAGCGGTGCGTTTGGTCAGCTTTCAGCCAATAAAAAAGAGGCCAGCGTTAGGCTGGCCTCTTTGGTGTGTTTTTTAAACCGTTTTAGATGTTTTCGACATCAAATTCAACCACGGGGCTGATGTCTGCCTCGTAGTCTACGCCTTCAACACCAAAACCAAACAGTTTTAGGAATTCAGCTTTGTATTCTTTGTAGTCAGTCAGCTCACTGAGGTTATCAGTGGTGATCTGTGGCCACAAGTCACGGCAGTGCTGCTGAATATCGTCACGCAGTTCCCAGTCATCTAAACGCAGACGGTTTTCGCTGTCTACCTCTGGGGCGCTGTTATCGTCTTTATAGAGGCGTTGGGTGAACATGCGATGGATTTGCTCCATGCAACCTTCATGGACGCCCTCTTGACGCATTTTTTTGAATACCATGGCGATATAAAGCGGCATAACTGGAATAGCCGAGCTCGCTTGAGTGACCACGCTTTTCAATACGGCGACGTTGGCACTACCACCTTTTGTCGAGAGCGTATCGTTCAGCGCTTTTGCAGCGCGATCGAGGTCCATTTTCGCTTTACCCAGCGCACCTTCCCAATAGATAGGCCAAGTGAGCTCGGTACCGATATAGCTGTACGCCACGGTTTTGCAGCCTTCGGCCAATACACCAGCGTCGTTCAGCGCGTTAATCCAAAGCTCCCAGTCTTCACCGCCCATCACGGTGACGGTATCTTGAATTTCTTGCTCGGTAGCCGGCTCGACACTGGCTTCAATGATTTCATCTTTGTTGGTGTCAACGGCGGTTGAGGTATAGGTCTCACCGATTGGTTTGAGTGATGAGCGCACCAGCTCGCCGCTGTCAGGTAGCTTGCGCACTGGCGAGGCCAGCGAATACACAACCATATCGATTTGACCCAAATCTTGTTTGATCAAATCAATGGTTTTTTGCTTAGCTTCATGCGAGAACGCATCGCCGTTCAGGCTCTTGGAATACAGGCCTTCTTGCTTGGCAAACTTGTCGAATGCGGCAGAGTTGTACCAGCCAGCGGTGCCAGGCTTTTTCTCGGTGCCTGGTTTTTCAAAGAACACACCAATGGTTGCCGCACCGCCACCGAAAGCTGCCGCAATGCGTGAGGACAAGCCATAACCGCTGGATGCCCCTACCACCAAGACACGCTTAGGCGCATTGGCAATCGGGCCTTGCGCTTTGGTGTAGTCAATTTGTTCTTTTACATTGGCTTCACAGCCGATCGGATGGGTGGTCGTACAGATAAATCCGCGAATTTTAGGTTTGATGATCATATTCAACGTCCCTCACAAAATTGAGGCTAAGGATAATTACTAACGCCGACCTATGCATCCCCTTTTGCGGAAAAATGACGAAAATATCCAGTGGTTGGAGGTGTTGCAGACAAGATTAGTGGACGAGATCGCGATCAGCGCCACCGAAATGGCGCAAAGACGCGCCCTTAACGACGGCGGTTAAGCGGCCAATACATAAACCAAGAGGCATAAGGATTCGGCGAGATGAATTTATCATTGTCTTGCGCGTTTTCTTTATTGCCACTTTGCTCCCACGCATTCGAGAAAATGTGTTGGCCCCAGTTAAACGCAATGTTACCGGTTAAGCCAAATTTAGGGCGTGTTGGGGTTGAGCTCGCGTCTGTATCTCGTGGTTGATGGGTTTTACTCACAGTGACTTACCTCTTTAGTTCGATACGCTTGATCGATGTTGGCGTCTTGCCATCACGACACTGCAAAGGACCATAATAAGTAAAAAAGAGCAGACTTGCACCATTTGTGTGACATTAATCACACTGGTTGGTGCGATCATGGTAAGTCGCTGTCTCATAAAAAAGCGCCTGCCGAAGCAAGCGCTTTTTGTTCTCATGGTGCGGTTTTCTTTGCAGTTACGCCGCTTTGTTTGGGTTCGGCTTTTTAATCGCACCACCTTCTAGCTGGCTAGAGGCAAACCACTCCGCTTTAAAATCATCAACTTGCACGGCATATGCACGTAGTGCATCAGCCTCAAGCAGTTTCTCTCGTGCTTGCGCGGTAATGATGTTTTGATCCACGGCCTGCTGTGAGCGATCAGCCAAGCTGGCTTTCCCGTCGATTTGTTTCGCTTTTGCGGCTTTGATCAACGCCTTGTCGGTATCGCGTGATTCCCACATAGCTACAAAGGCACGCTCCATCACGGCAACAGGATCTTCAGGCTTGTCACCCACATAGCAAATGTGTGTCCAGCGATCGCGGTCCGCACTTGGTGTCATCAGTTGCTCGGCAATTTGGTTGAGCAATTTGTCCGATGGCATTTTGTAGTGCATGCCCAACGGGAAGAGAAGTACACGTAAGCTGCGACCCACACCGTTACGTGGGAAGTTGTTAAATGCGCCATCAAAGGCTTTTGCACACTGAGCTAAACAGTATTGCAGCGCATAGTGCACCATTGGCAAATCAGCACGCGGACGTCCTTCATCTTCAAAGCGCTTCAGTACTGCAGAAGCCATATAAAGATGACTTAACACATCACCCAAACGGGCTGAGAGCATTTCACGGCGTTTCAGCTCACCGCCGAGGGCCAACATGGCAACATCGGTGGTCACGGCCAGTGCTCGGCTCATTCGTGTCAGATGACGGTAGTATTTTGCCGTTTCGCCACTCACTGGCGCGCGATTGGTCAGGGAGCCGGTTAGCGCGTTAACTAAGCCCAACACACTGTTTTTACTCGCGTGACCGATATGTTTGAACAGCAATTTATCGAACGCTTGCGCACCCGCTTCTTGGTCAGGGTTCGCCGCCGCTTCCATTTCTTTGAGTACGTATGGATGACAGCGAGTCGCCCCTTGACCAAAGATCATCAGGTTACGGGTCAAAATGTTGGCACCTTCTACCGTGATCGCGACCGGAATCCCAAAGTAGTGATGACCAATATAGTTAAGTGGCCCCAACTGGATTGCACGCCCAGCATGGATATCCATGGCATCGTTTAAGATGGTGCGCGCCAGCTCTGTCATGTGGTATTTCGAGATCGCGGTAATAATTGCAGGCTTCTCACCTTTGTCGAGCGCCGTGGTGGTCAACGTGCGGGTCGATTCGAGCAAATAGGTCAATCCGCCCATCCGTCCTAATGCTTCGGCTACTCCTTCAAAGCGACCAATATGCATCCCGAACTGTTTACGCACATAGCTGTATGCACCCGTGGTTCGGCTAGCCAAATGGCCCACTGCCGTACCCAACGCCGGTAAGGAGATACCGCGCCCTGCTGATAAGCATTCCACCAGCATCCGCCAGCCGCGGCCGACATAATCTTTGCCCCCGATCACCCAATCGATAGGGATAAAGACATCTTCGCCCTTGGTAGTACCATTCATAAACGCCATGTTGAGCGGGTTATGGCGATCACCAATTTCAACGCCGGGATGATCCGCAGGCACCAGCGCACAGGTGATCCCGAGCTCTTTTTTCTCGCCGAGCATGCCGTCAGGGTCGTCCAGTTTAAATGCCAGACCAACCACAGTGGCCACCGGCGCGAGAGTAATGTAACGCTTGTTCCAGCTTAAGCGAATACCCAGCACTTCTTTGCCCTCGTATTCGCCCATGCACACCACGCCACGGTCAGGAATGCTTCCCGCATCCGAGCCGGCTTCTGGGCCTGTCAGGCCAAAACATGGCACTTCACGGCCATCCGCTAAGCGAGGCAACCAATAGTCACGCTGCTCTTGGGTACCATAGTGAGTCAGTAGTTCACCCGGCCCCAAGGAGTTTGGCACCATCACGGTCACTGCGGCACTTAAACTACGAGTGGCAATGCGCGATACAATGGTCGAGTTGGCAAGTGCCGAGAACGCGAGACCGCCGTATTCTTTGGGGATAATCAGTGAAAAGAAGCGCTCTTTTTTGAGGTATTCCCACACTTCTTCCGGCAGGTCTTTTTGCTCTTGAACGATTTTAAAGTCGTCGAGCATCGCCAGCAGCGTTTCCAGCTGGTTATCGATAAAGGCTTGCTCGTCTGCGGTTAGCGATGGCTTGCCGTACTGGTGTAGGGTTTGCCAATCTGGCGAGCCGGAGAACAACTCGCCGTCCCACCATACGCTACCGGCTTCCATCGCCTCACGCTCGGTCGCTGATAGCGGCGGCAGTACCTTTTTGAAGAAAGAAAACGCTTTATCACTAATCAGTGATCGACGCATTGACGTTTGAGAGCTCATGATTCAGGTCCTTTTGTTGATCATGGTTGCACTCTTTTTGGTGTTATTGTGCGACCAGAACGGGTTTTCACTTGGCACTTAGGGTGCCGCTTACGGGTTGTTACAACAGCGCGATGCACGGCTTAAATACCATCGCTGTTTGACTGTCCCTTGCGCTTATTTTTTCGCCATCAGCCCAAAGGTAATCGTGCGTTACTCTGCGGCAAATGCCACGATGTTATCTTGCGACGCTTGTCTTGGTTTGGCGTTCATCCCTGCAGCTAGATACGGAATAAGTCGGTCAACGATCGCTTCTGAATCTAACGTGCGTCCAAAATCGTTTTCGGCGATGTCGCGCAATGCCTCACTCGACGCCATAGTGAAAATCGCCGCGCCCAAGGTGAAATGTAAGTGCCAAAAAACCGCCTCTGACGTAAGGTCTGGATTGGCTTTGCGGACCGCTTGATTGAACAATGAGAGCACATGCTCATAGCGGGTGGTAATAAACCAACGCAGGTGGCCTTGCACATCACTATAACCACGTCCAATCAGCTGCATAAATGTCGCGGCGCCATGCGGGCGATACTTATCAAGGGCAAGCACAGGTTGTTTTACACAGGCAAACACTTGTTCCATCGTGCAATGGGGCTCACTAAGCAGCGCTTGCAGTTGCTCTCCGAGTGCGGGCATAAAGGCCTCGAGATAACGGCTTAATACCGCCCGAACCAGTGATTTTTTATCCCCAAAATGGTAGTTCACCGACGCGAGATTAACGCCTGCTTTGCCGGTAATCGTTCGAAGTGAGGTTTCCTTGAACCCATGCTCGGCGAAGAGTTGCTCCGCGGCATCCAGAATTTTTGCTTTGGTTTCGCCTCGTCCTGCCATTTTCATTCACCTGTATTAAACGCTTGTTTAACTTTATAACGCAATGTCAGTTTTAACAAGATAGAAACACGCCATCATCACATGAGTAACATCACATTCCTGAATATCGAGCGCGATAGGTTCATCGGTGTTATGAGCTAGACGCGTGGTAGGCACTGTTCCAAGCGACACTCGGCCATGTATTTGGGCGACTTACCGTGGCAAAGAGGAGCCACTCGAAACCGGCTAGAACAAGGGCACAAGTCGATAGCGTATGGTGGTTGGTAAAAAATAGGACGATGATTTCTGCTGCTAGCTCTCGCTATGACACTGAATGTTGGGGGCAAAAGAGCAACGTCAATATACAACGAGGAGAAAAAGGCGACTTTTTGTGCAAAATTGGGAACCCTTTCGCAATACTGGCGGTCACACTCTGTGCCACTGCTTTTTCTAGAAGACTTTTCTTCTACGCCCACTCGCTCGTTGCTTGTGGGCTTTTTTATGTGCGTGCACTCAATCAGCGCCGCATCAACATGCTGACTCGCCACGCTAAGTCGGGACGAGACAAAAGAACTATTGCCATTCACCTCCTCTAATGCACGCTTTTTTGTGAGAAAAATCACAAACTAATCGCGTATTAATAAATAATTGCCACTTTTTCTCAACCTAAGGAACTTCTTCAATTTCGCCCAGTCCTAATGGGTGCATCGGTAAGAAATGCCTTATCTCCCTCAGCGATTGAGGGCGCATGATTTCTCTTTCTTTCCGACCTGCTGCTGCTTTTTCTACTCACTTTAGAGTTTGTTTGTCTCTACCTTTATTTTTTGCCCACCTTGTGTGGGCTTTTCTTTTTTTAGCGGCGCTAACCGCTTTTGACCTTTGCTTATTTATCTTGGGCTTATTTATCTTGGGCGCACTTATCTTCGCTCACCGTGTTTAATCAGGGCTAACAGCACCATTGGCAATCATTTGGTAGGGCGAGCCATATCGCAACGTCAAGCCAAGGGCCTTTAACGTCTGTGAGGCATCAATCCATTTTCCATCACCCGCACTGACGGTAAATTGCGGCGGCGTTAGGCCCATTTCCCGTGCGGCCCACGGATAATACGTCGCTTTGGGAGGATGAAGCTCTGCACACAGGTGAAAGGTGTGTCCCCATTGTTGCTGATGAATAATGGCAGTAATGGTGCTGATTACATCCGCTCGGTGCACTAAATTGACTGGCTCATTGGCACCCGCCAAGTCGCTCCGCCCTGCCAATGTTTTCGACGGATGACGGTCTCCACCAATCAATCCAGCCAGACGCAGCACGGTAGCGGTATCGCCATAATGGGCACGAAGGTGCGCTTCAATCCCGTGGTGTGCCTGTCCAGATGCAGTCTGTGGTGCCGGCGTCGATTGTTCTGTCACCTGCCCTTTCAAATCACCATACACTGAGGTGGTGCTAATAAAGAGGACATGCTTAACCTCAGCGGCAAGCAATGTGTCGATAAATGCGGTCATAGCCCCTTGATAGGCATTGAAGTCTGCATTCCGCCGTCCGGCAGCAATGTTGATTACGACCATATCGCAGCCAAGTAAGGATGCCGCGGAGGTGTAATCGGGTTTCATCACATCAAACGGCACCACGTCGCACCCAAGCGTCTCGCTGAGCGCCCGTGCATCAGCCGCATCACGCTTTGTCCCTACAACTTGATGGCCCGCAGCCAGTAACTGTTTGGCCAAGGACGTGCCTAACCAACCACAGCCACAAATACCTATTTTAAAACCCGTCACAGTCACTCCTTTTGTTACGTAATTATTTTTCAATGTAATGGATAACAACGCCTTTATTTCGCCTATTCTGGTCTATTATTTATTTCACGCTGTAAATATATTCCGTGATCCTGAAAGGAAATAACCAAAAGCGTGAATGGCGACAAAGTTTTCATGCTCGAATGGTCATAATAATGTCATTAGCAGGCGCGAGAAGATAGACTAAATGCCACGAAACGGTAGTCAAAAACCGTGTTGATATACGTAGTTAACATCGAATTTGGATCGTGGATAACGTCACGATTGTTTTACATTCTGGTCACGAACTTAAGCGGTAACTCGAATGAATACTCTGGAAAAAATACAAAAAAATCTCGAAAACTTCAGCAAATCTGAAAGAAAAGTTGCTGAGGTGATTGTTGCCTCACCACAAACAGCGATCCACTCTAGTATTGCCACACTGGCTAAGATGGCGGATGTGAGTGAGCCAACCGTGAACCGCTTCTGTCGCCGACTCGACACCAAGGGTTTTCCTGATTTTAAATTGCACCTTGCGCAAAGCCTCGCGAACGGGACACCCTACGTCAATCGTAACGTAGAAGAAAACGATGGTGCTGACGCTTATACCGCTAAAATTTTTGAATCCACCATGGCCTGCTTGGATGTCGCGAAAAACAGTATCGATACCCACCAAATTAATCGCGCGGTGGATTTACTGACCCAAGCCAAAAAGATCGCCTTTTTTGGCCTTGGTGCATCGGCGTCGGTTGCGCATGACGCACAAAACAAATTTTTCCGCTTTAACATCCCCATTGTTTGCTTCAACGACATCGTAATGCAGCGTATGAGCTGTATTAACTGTAACGATGGGGATGTCGTGGTGGTGATCTCGCACACTGGCCGCACCAAAAGCTTGGTGGATGTGGCGAACTTAGCGCGCGAAAATGGCGCGACGGTTATCGGCATCACCCAGCGTGACTCACCACTGGATAAAGTGTGTTCACACACCATTCAGCTTGATGTCCCGGAAGATACCGACGTCTATATGCCCATGGCGAGTCGCGTCGTGCAAATGACCGTCATTGATGTGCTCGCGACTGGCTTCACGCTTCGCCGCGGTCCCGGGTTTAGAGAAAACTTGAAACGTGTGAAAGACGCGATTCGCGATTCACGCTTTCACAAAGAGTCGTTGACTTAATACGCAGGAGTGCCCACGGCACTCCTTTTTTGTGTCACACGATCGACGCTTTCCCTGCGCTACACTGGATGCAATGTGCTTGGTTGCACGTTGAGCTTCATGATGTTTTTGCTGTTGCACCTCACTATCCAGGTCTATGCGTGGTCTGGGCGTAGCCCAATGAAAACAGGAGTTAAACATGTCTGCAAAACTGAGAAGAACCAAGATAGTTACAACACTCGGCCCTGCCACTGATAAAGATGATGTGTTAGAAGCGGTGATTAAGGCAGGCGCAAACGTGGTTCGCCTCAACTTTTCTCACGGCAGCGCAGAAGATCATATTAAGCGTGCCGAACAGGTCCGTGCCATTGCGGCCAAATTGGGTCGTCATGTCGGTATTTTAGGCGACCTACAAGGGCCGAAAATCCGTGTATCGACCTTTAAAGACGGAGCAATCCAACTGGCCGTTGGTGATAAATTTACCCTAGACGGTGATTTATCACCGGGTATGGGTGATCAAGATGCAGTCGGCCTCGACTATAAAGCGCTTCCTCAGGATGTGACCAATGGCGATATCCTGTTGCTTGATGACGGCCGAGTTCAACTCAAAGTGTTGGCGGTAGACGGCGCGAAAGTGCATACCGAAGTGACGGTCGGTGGCAAGCTGTCGAACAACAAGGGCATCAATAAAAAAGGTGGCGGTCTATCGGCGCCGGCACTGACTGAAAAAGATAAACAAGACATTCATACCGCCGCCAAAATTGGCGTGGACTACTTAGCCATTTCGTTCCCGCGCAACGGTCAAGATATGAATTACGCGCGTACCTTGGCTCGCGACGCAGGTCTTGAGGCGCGATTGGTCGCCAAAGTTGAGCGTGCTGAAACCGTGGCAAGCGAAGCAAGCATTGATGACATCATCGAAGCATCAGATGTGGTGATGGTGGCACGTGGCGATTTAGGTGTTGAAATTGGCGACCCTGAATTGGTGGGGGTCCAAAAGCAATTGATTCGCCGCGCCCGTAGCATGAACCGTTTGGTGATCACAGCAACTCAGATGATGGAGTCGATGATTTCGGCGCCAATGCCAACGCGTGCGGAAGTGATGGATGTGGCGAACGCCGTCCTCGACGGAACAGATGCCGTCATGCTTTCTGCGGAAACCGCTGCGGGGCAATACCCCGTAGAAACCGTTCGATCAATGGCCGAAGTCTGTATGGGGGCGGAAAAAATGCCGTCCGTCAATGTGTCGAATCACCGTCTGGATCGTCAATTTGATAGCCAAGAAGAAACGGTTTCGATGGCGACCATGTATGCGGCGAACCATATGAAAGGGGTGAAAGCCATGGTCTCGTTGACCGAGTCGGGCCGAACCGCCTTGATGATGTCGCGTATTTCGTCAGGTAAACCTATCTTCGCGCTCTCACGTCACGAGCACACACTCAACCGTGCCGCGCTGTATCGGGGGGTCACACCGGTTTACTTTGATAGTGATAGCGGAGCTGGCCTGCAAGTTGCTGAGCGCGCACTGCAAACCCTCAAAGAAGGTGGCTTCTTGGATGAAGGGGATCAGGTCATTATGACCCAAGGTGACCAAATGGAAGTGATCGGCTCAACCAATACGATGCGTGTTCTGACCGTGAAATAATCAAGGCTATCAGACATGACCAAGGGCGCTGCGGCGCCCTTTTTCTTCACCAACCGTTAGCCAAGAGAGGTCGCGTTTTGCGTGCTCTCAGGACGAGGTGGCTGCCAACGCGGATTAATGTGGGCCATTAAGATATGATCTTCCCAGTGTCCGTTAATCAGCAAGTAATCGCGCGCACGCCCTTCACGCTCAAATCCAACCGCTTCTAACACCTTGGCGCTTTTTTCATTTTTCGGCATATAAGAGGCGCAGACGCGATGCATATTCACGTTATCAAACAGCCATTGGTTGGTGGCTGATAACGCGCGCCGCATAATTCCCTGCCCTTGAGCGAGCTCATCTAATGAGTAACCCACCGTGCATGAGTAAGACGGATACTGCATCATGCTGGTGTAGGAAATCACGCCTAACACCTGTGGTGACGTTGGCTTCGCGATTAAAAAGTAATAAGCCAGCTGGTGTTTTTGCAGCTCCATCAATTGCAATACGCGGCGTTTCCAGCCCTGCTCGGTATAAAAACCATCGGTGCGTGTCGGCTCCCACGGGGTCAAGAAAGTGCGATTACGTTGGAAGTATTGAACAATACGCGTCACGTCTTCGTGACAGATCGCATCAATCCGTAAATCATCGACAATGATACGCGGGAAACGGCTTATACTGGGATCAGACATTCTGTGGTTCCGAACGATTATGTTTTTTGACTGCATGACAACACCGCTAGGGCAAATCAGCTTATTAGCGGACGAACACGGACTAAGACAGCTGACCTTGTCGGTGTATCACCCCTTTGAGCCCAGCCGTGAGTGGCAACATGACCCAAGAGCACTCCACCGCTACAAAACGCAGCTGTTCGAGTACCTCTCAGGGCAACGGGCTGAATTTTCACTGCCCTTGTGCCCGGAAGGCAGCCCGTTTCAATGTCGTTTGTGGCAGCAAATACAGCAGATATCCTATGGTGATACCTGCACCTACCGAGAATTGGCCGCTGCACTGGGCGAGCCACATATGCTCAGTGCTGTATCGATGGCCTGCAACATGAATCCGATTCCCATCATCATTCCTTGCCATCGTGTCCTTAACGAGGATCACCAAGTGGGTGATTACCGTTATGGCGCTGAGCTCAAGCATGCCTTGTTAGCTCTTGAGCAAGGCGAGCCCCTAGAGGGGCCCGCTTAGTTCGCGTCGGGCTAACTACTTTTTGCCAATCCCGTAATCACGCAGCTTATTCGCGATCGCGGTATGCGACACGTCCAAGCGCTTGGCAAGTTTTCGGGTCGACGGATAACTCCGATAGAGATTATTTAAGATCCCCGATTCATATCGCTTCATGATTTCATCCAGCGAACCATCCAATGACTCTTCACTGATGAATTGGGTATTTTCGATCTCTGGTAACTGAACGTCGTCGATCGTCATCACTTCTGCGTCAATTTGGGTCATGGCATGAAGCAAAATATTGCGGAGCTGACGAATATTACCCGGCCACGCATAATGGGTCAGATAATCAGCCAGCGCGCTATCAATCCGTGGCTTAGATTGGCCTAAATCGGCGGCAAACTGTTTGATAAATAGTTCAGCCAAAGGCATGACGTCCGCGGTACGCTCGCGCAAAGGAGGCACGGTCAACGACAAGACATTAAGCCGATAGAACAAGTCTTCACGGAATTGCTGCGCCGCGACCAGTTCAGGCAGATTCTTTTGTGTCGAGCAAATCACGCGCACATCAACGTGCATTTCACGCTCTTCGCCAACGCGACGGAAGGTGCCATCTTGCATGAAGCGCAATAATTTCACTTGCAGATGACGGCTCATTTCGCCGACTTCATACAAGAAAACTGTCCCGCCATCGGCTTGCTCAAAGATCCCTTTTTTGGCTGTACCGCCATTTTCCGCCGCCGCCATACCAAATAATTCGGTTTCGGCGGCGTTATCCGGCATAGACACACAGTTGACCAATAAGAACGGCTTGTCCGCACGCAGCGAATGGCGATGACAGGCTCGAGCGATCATCTCTTTACCGGTGCCCGTTTCACCTTGGATTAATAATGGCGCGTCGAGCATGGCAAGCTTTTTCGCTTGACTAATCAGCTGTTTAAACTTGTTAGATTGGCCTACCAAATGCTCAAAACCGTGATCGCTAGGGGTACGGAACACGGTTTGTGGCGTATTGTTCATTGCCACTTGCTTGAGCTGGACAACGGCGCTGACCAGCACGGGCTGATCACTCTCATCGTTAATGTGAACCGGCATCACTTCCATCAGAAAGTCGAGCCCGGCCATCACAACCATGCGGCAACTTTGGCTTGCTTCTTCTTTTTCTAACCAGTGAGAAAATTGAAAATCAGGGAACACACTGTTGGCGTGCTCGCCCACTAATTGATGCTCGCTTGAGCTAATCAAATCCAGTGCCGCTTTATTGGCCATATCGATATAACCATCGAGGTTAATCGAGAACACAGGATCAGTCAGACTTTCGAGCAGAGCGCGCAGTTCACGGTGCTCGCGTTCGGCAGGCAGAAACTGGATTTTACGCACATCGGTCACGCCTGAAATCAAACGGATTTCAGACATCAGTTGGCTAAAGGCTTCGAATTCAATTTCAGGGCAATTGAGGTAGATAATGCCGACTTGGTCGATCTCGATACCACGCAGGTCAATTTCACGTCGTACCAAAATATCGAGTAGTTCGCGCGTTAGCCCGATTCTGTCTTCACAACAGACTTTCAGTCTCATAATGGATTCCTGTAACTTGACAGTGATACCCAATACCGGCTCGTCACATCGTTGGATGAGTGGGTTAAAAACACGGCACTCATCAGTCAGTTAGGTAAGAGGTCAAACAGTTTATCTGTCGGAGCCGAATTAGCTGTCAGGATAAGTTGACACTGAAGCGGAGTTTGAGCGGGTTGGCGGAAACAGTCAAGCCCTGATGCGATTTTTGCCACCTGATATCACGTTTGTAGCACATCACCCGTTTAGGTAAATTTTTGATTATAAAGTTGAATTACCTAACAGATCTTAAAGCCTTTAGAGCCCTTGGCGTCGCGACGAGTTCGCGGCCAAGGGCGACCCATTACGACGCTGAGCGTTCAGCTTTGCCCAAAAGCCGTTTAACTAACTCGCGACGAAGTTGTGACAAACTCGGAGCGGGCTGGCCATGCCAAGGCAGCGGACGCATCAAGGTCATGGTTTTAAGACCCAAGCGTGCCGTCAGCAGTCCTATTCCCAAGCCTTGCGCTACGCGTCCTGACACGCGACCGGCCATATTCACCGACAGGACATCAAATCCCACATCGGTCATCGCCTCACTGGCGCCTGCCAAAGCCATATTAGTTAGCACCATTTTTAGCAAAGTGAAGCGTGCTTTGACGCCTAATTGAATACCGTAAATCTGCGCAATCCGAGTCATTAGGTGCAAGTTGCGCCAGGCCACCAGCAACATATCGGCAATCGCAAGTGGGCTGACCGCCACCATAAGTGCCGCTTCTTGCGCGTATTTGGTCACTAATAACCGCGCGGCTTTATCTTGGTCGGTTAACACATTTTGCTCATACAGGGCCAACACCTCGCCATCGTTATGCGTGGCCGAGATTTGGCTTTGCCAGTGGGCAAACCCTGCAGTATGGGTTTGCTGTGTGCGCTCAGCCAGCGTCCGACAAAAGGTCTCTCCCTGCCCAACCGACTCAGAAGCCAGTAATTGCTCGGCATATTGGCGGGTTTGTTCGCGCTGCACTAACTTACGCATGGCTCGCCACTCACGGCCCAGCACCGCAAGCCCAGTCGCGGCCACCGCCACCAACAAGCTTTGCCACGCTAAACTCAGCCAATCTTGCGACTGCCACGATTGGTACACACTCACACCGGATTGCACAACCGCCAAGAGCACGCCGAGTAACACCAAAAAAGGCCACACACGGCGACGCCTACGCGTAGGAGTCAGCGTCGTTTCCAGATCCGATTCGAGTGTCGACGTGGCTTCAGGCAAAAAGTCAGCCTGTGCATCAAATTCAGCACGGTGTTTCACATCATGAAAGGCACTCGCCTCATCATTATCGCCATGATGAGTAAACGTCTGCTTGGGTTTATATTGCGTCATCTCATCCTCTCTTATCGAAATTTATCGCCGAGCAAATAGTCGAGCGCTTTGTCCATGCGGATATGTGGCAACGGCGCATCCAACGGCACACGAGGCGGCCTAAATGATGGAAAATCAAAGCCTTGATGTTGCCAAAAATCCGCATCGGGAAGCTGGCTTGGCACATCGCCCGGATACAGTGTCACCCCCGAGCCGTCGTCCAATTCGCCTTTCAGTGCAGCGTGTTGGGTGCCTTTGACATCAACGAAACCGGGCGTCGTTGCCGCCACGGATGCGACACTTTGGCAGCGCATCTCTATGCCTTCGAAAGCCGCTTGTTGCCATGCTTGGTGGACAATTTGTTGCAGTAAGCTGACCATATTCGGATGTTGTTCGGGCGTAACGTGATCGGCTTTGGTTGCCGCAAACAAGACTTTATCGATCCGCGGGGAGAACAGCCGTTTGAGCAATCCAGATTTACCATATTTAAAGCTCTGCATTAATTGCTCAACCGCCAAACGCATATCGTGAAAGGCATCCGGCCCAACATTGAGCGGCTGCAACGTATCGACCAAGATCACTTGACGATCGATCTTAGCGAAATGCTCGCGGTAGAACTGAGCGACCACGTGCTCACAATAATAGTCATAACGTGCCTTGAGTAAGCCATAGTTGGTGTGCTTGTCCGCTTTGGCTTTGATCTCGTCAGTTAATGCACCCATCCAAGGGAAGAACTGCACGACCGGCGCGCCGGCTAATTCACCGGGTAACACGAACCGTCCCGGCTGAACCCAATGTAGGCCACCATGCGCTTTGCAAGCATGCAAAAACTCAGTAAAGCTTGCCGCGACCTCTGCCAATTGTTTTTCATCTGCCGGCGCAAGCGGGTCCAGTTGAGCCGCTTTCGCTTGCCACGCCTTGGCAAGTTCCGCGCGTTTCCCCGTCAACATGCTGGTCTGCTTTTGCGACCATTGGGGGTAACTTTGGCTCAGTAAGGGTAAGTCCAACAACCATTCGCCCGGATAATCGACAATATCGACATACAAGGTAGCCATGTCATTCAACGCGCGCATGGCGGCAGATTGAGGGCGATAGCGCACGGCCACTCTCACCTCACTCACATCTCGCGTTGGCGAGGGCCACGTCGGCGGTGTCATTTGCAGGGCATGCATGGCGTTTTCATAATCAAACGCGGGAAGATGCATGTGAGGGTGTGGCTCACGACGTGCGCCTAGCGCGCGCCCTTGCTGCACCAGTTGCAGTAACGGCAAATTTGGCTGGGTGCCTAAATGGGTCAGCTGATTAATGAGTGAGGTAATAAACGCGGTTTTACCCGCGCGAGATAAACCGGTTACGGCGAGACGCACATGGCGGTCAGCCCCGCGGCTCACCCACTGCTTTACGCGCCTTTTCACTGATGGCATCGGTTAGATTGACTCCTTCATGACCACGCTGCCCCGAGAGAAATTCGATGGGACAGCGTGAATAGGTTCTGTGTAGCTGTTAGGCCATAAACGCTTTACAGCTTTTTAAAGGCTTGGTCGACATTGAATGCCGAGGAGGTGACATAAGCTTCCATCTGGCCAACTTTTGCTTCCATCGCGTTAAACTCGCGATCGAGATCCGCAATCAGTTGGCTCGCCGGCTTTCCCGATTGCCACGCCTTTTGTTTCACCTGATGTTCAGGCTGCGGTGTCGCATCGGGTTGTGCATCAGGCTGGATCGGCTTTTTATCGAGGATCAACATCGCAGCGATATACGCGACAATCACAAAAAAGCCAAAACCAATCAGAAACGCAGAAACCGTCAAGATACGTACCAACCAGGTTTCCATGCCAAAGTAATTGGCAATGCCAGCGCACACACCGCCAATGCGTCCATTTTCTGGGTCACGATACAGGGTTTGACTCATGCGCGTTGCCTCCATTGGGGTGCTTCAGCATCGAGCAAACGCTCGAGGTTATCGACACGGGTCTGCAGCTTTTCAGCGCGCTGCGCGAGTGATTGCAGCGTTTCATAATCTTGTCCACTCAAGCCTTGCCCAATTTGACGCTTACTACGATAGTGCAGCATCAGCCACAACGGGGCGACAAATAGCAAGAAAATCGCCAGTGGTATGCCTAAAAAGAATGATGACATGTTCGCTCCTATCGTGGTCGTTATTGCTTATCGTTCATTTTGGCTTTTAATGCAGCCAACTCTTTTTCAATTTCATCTTGAGCTTGCAGATCGGCAAACTCATCTTCGAGTCGCTTGCCTTTGCCCATTTGATAGCTGTCTGCTTCCGCTTCTAGTTCGTCAATACGACGCTCATATTGTTCAAACTTTGCCATTGCCTCATCAGCACGGCCGCTTCCTAAGTGGCGACGCACGTCACGACGATTTCCGGCGGTTTCACGTCGAATAGCCAGTGACTGCTGACGCGCGCGGGTATCCGTCAGTTTGGTCTCAAGGGCAGCAATTTCACCACTCAGCTTATCGACACTTTCTTCGATTAAGCTTAACTCTTCTTCCAGCGCGACTTTGATATCATGCGCTTTTTGTTTTTCGATTAATGCCGCGCGCGCCAAATCTTCCCGATCTTTTTGCAGCGCCAAGGAGGCTTTATCTTGCCATTCTTGGAGCTGGCGATTGACGTTTTCAATCTTACGCGCCACTTCTTTTTTATCCGCGAGCGCTTTCGCGGACGATGTGCGTACTTCGACCAGCGTGTCTTCCATCTCTTGAATAATAAGACGGATCATTTTTTGTGGATCCTCTGCCTTATCTAACAGCGAATTGACGTTAGCATTTACGATGTCGGCGAAACGAGAAAAAATACCCATCATAGACTCCTTAATAATGCACCCAAGCAGTAGATTACATGCTCATTGTGCCTGATTCGTCTGAGCGCCATCGCTCAGCCATAGTTTGCTAGCCAATGTATAATCAACTAACGTGCCAACTTTTTAATCCTTATATTTCAGATACTTAAAATTTATTGCATCCTGCCATCAAACGCGCCATGATGAACAAAACCACTATTTGGTAAAAATCGCCATGCGTGAACAAGACAATTTAATCGGAGAATCCGATCGCTTTTTAGCCGTGTTGGACCACGTCTCGCGGCTCGCGCCATTAAATCGTCCCGTGCTGATCCTTGGCGAACGCGGGACTGGCAAGGAGCTGATTGCTCAACGCTTGCACTACTTATCACACCGCTGGTCTCAGCCCCTCGTCAGTTTAAATTGCGCCGCATTAAGTGAAGGCCTGATCGATTCTGAGCTGTTTGGTCACGAAGCGGGAGCCTTCACTAGCGCCAAAGGGCGTCATGCGGGTCGCTTTGAGCGGGCCGAAGGTGGCACCTTATTTTTAGATGAAGTCGGCACCGCCCCCTTGGGCGTGCAAGAAAAGCTCCTTCGCGTGATTGAGTATGGCGAATATGAGCGTGTGGGAGGATCTCAGCCCAAGCAGGCGGACGTGCGCTTGATTTGTGCCACCAATGAAGATCTTCCCGCGATGGCTACCCGTGGGGACTTCCGGCCTGATCTGTTAGACCGCCTCGCATTTGATGTGGTCCATTTGCCGCCACTGCGTGAGCGGCGACAAGATATCTTATTACTCGCCGAGCATTTTGCTCTAAAAATGGCGGTTGAGTTAGGCTATAGCTACTTCGCCGGTTTTTCTGCCCAAGCCCAAGCGCAACTACTTGCCCACCCTTGGCCTGGTAATGTACGCGAGCTTAAAAACAGTGTAGAGCGCGCCTTATATCGCCACAATGATCCCGATACGCCGGTTGAATCACTGTGTCTGGACCCGTTCACGCCACCTTGGCAAGCCGAGATAACATCACCACTTCAGACCAATTCGGCGGCCGACAATCAAGGCGGGACGCTCCCTGCGTTACCGGTAGATTTGCGGGAGTGGCAAACCGAGATGGAAAAGGCCATGCTGATGGCGGCGATGACACAGGCCAAATATCATCAAAGAAACGCCGCGCAGTTACTCGGCCTCAGCTACCATCAACTCAGGGGGCTGTTACGGAAACACAATGTGGGCAACAACGAACAATGATGTAAGCCAATACGTACATCACTGGGAAAATGATACGCGACATTGCCCTTACTTTGCTTGGTGGTAAGGCCGTTTCGGTGGTAGATTACGGGGTTTACTTTGATAGCTGATTTCACTTGGTTTATGCGCGTTTTCATCCAATTTTTGATCCTTGGGGTCAGCGGCTTGATCCTCGCAGGCTGTGATGCCTCCACGGACCAACGTGCGGCCGACAATCGTGGCTTTGTTTTTTGTGGCCCGGGCCAGCCCACCACGTTTAACCCTCAATTGACCGACGGCGGCCTCACGGCCGATACCTTATCGAGCCAGCTTTACGATCGCCTTTTGCGTCTAAACCCTAAGACGTATCAGCCCGAACCCATGTTGGCGAAAAGCTGGGAAGTCAGCGAGGACGGTAAAACCTACACGTTCTCTCTGCGACGGGGCGTTGCGTTTCATCGCAGTGTGCAGTTTACGCCGTCACGCTACCTCAACGCTGATGATGTGGTCTTTTCATTTCGCCGTCTCATCGACAACAATCATCCTTACCATCCTGTCTCCGGTGGCCAGTACCCTTGGTTTGATAGCATGGACTTCTCGGGGTTATTAACAGACGTAAAAGCCTTGGATACTTATCAAGTTCAATTTACGCTCTCACGCCCTGATGTGTCTTTTTTATCCACTTTGGCAACCAACTTTTCGGTGATCCTCTCGAAAGAGTATGCGGATCAACTTCTTACTGCTGGCACCCCAGAAAAGCTAGATACCTATCCGGTCGGTACTGGCCCATTTGCACTGGCAGAGTTTCAACCACGCGAGTTTATTCGCTTGCGTCGCCATTGGCAGTATTGGCAGGGCCCAGCACCCATGGAGCAAGTGGTATTTGACGTCTCAACGCGTGGCACAGGCACCTTAGCAAAAATGCTGACTGGTGAGTGCGATGTGCTCGCCTCGCCGGTTGCTAGTCAATTGCCTGTGGTCGTCGATGACAAGCGTTTTCATTTGTCATCTCAAACCGGCATGAACGTCGCCTTTATCTCCTTGAATACGCGCCATCCAGCCTTGTCTGAAGTGGAAGTGCGTCAAGCGATTAACCTTGCCATTGATCGCAATGCCCTACTCAGCTCGGTGTATTACGGCACTGGCGCTCCGGCTACCAGTTTGCTGCCGCCCATGTCGTGGGCTTACGATCCCAACAGTCAAACCGAATACAACCCGAAATTGGCCGCCGCACTCCTTGCTAAAGCGGGCTATCGCCAAGGTTTTAGCGTTGATTTGACCGTGCCAATGAAACCCACCGCTTTTAACCCGAGCCCGCGAAAAACGGCGGAGCTGATTCAAGCCGATTTAGGGGCGATTGGTATTCGCGTCAATATTATTCCGGAGAAAACAGTCAACCGTGTGGCTATTCGCGAAGGCGATGATGCGCATGACATGGTGCTGACCGGCTGGGTGGCAGACAATGGCGATCCGGACACCTTTTTACGTCCACTACTGACATGCAATGCAAAGTTTACTGGCTGGAATATGTCAAACTGGTGCAACCGCTACTTTGATCAAAAACTCAATGAAGCGATTGCGACGGAAGATACCGAGGCGCGCAAAGCCTTGTATATCGAAGCACAAACCATTTTAAATCGTCGTATGCCCGTCGTGCCTTTGGCGCATGGCATTCAACATCAAGTGCGTGACGCGAGCCTAAAAGGCTTAACCATGACGCCGTTTGGCACCGACAGCTTTGCTGACGTATCTCGGGGGCGCTAATGCTGATTTATACCTTACGACGCCTCAACCTGTTCCTAATCACCTTGGTGATCCTCACCTTGGTTGGCTACAACATTATGCTGTTGGCGCCTGACTCAGTGTGGCATGGCTTTGATTACTGGGTTGGCTGGTTATATTACCTACGCCAATTAGTGGAGGGACATTTAGGCATGGCCGCTAACGGCGAGCCGGTAATGGTCACCCTCGCGCATGTCGCCCCAGCTACTTTGGAGCTATGCTTTGCCGCATTGGTGATAAGCTTTGTGGTTGGCGTGCCGCTCGGCACCTTAGCGGGCCTGCGCAGTCAAGGGCCAACAGATAAGCTGATCTCATCGCTCGCGGTGGTGGTTTTCTCAATTCCCACCTTCTGGCTGGCTATTTTGTTTATCATGCTGTTTTCGCTCGACTTACAGTGGTTTCCTGTTTCTGGGCGCTATAACCTGTTGTATGAGATCCCTCATATTACCGGTTTTGCGTTGGTGGATTTATGGCTGTCGGATTTACCGCTTCAGGGCAAAGTCGCCACTGACATCATGCGCCATCTCGCCTTGCCCACGCTGACGCTAGCGGTGGTGCCCACCACGGAAATCATCAAAATGGTGCGCAACTCCATGGCACATGTGATGAGCCAAAATTACATCAAAGCCGCCGCGACTAAGGGCCTGTCTAAAACCGAGATCGTGTTGCGTCATGGCATGAAAAACGCCATTCCACCCATTATTCCTAATTTTGGTTTATTGGTATCAACCATGGTCACCTTCGTGATCATTGTGGAGTCGGTATTTAACTGGCCGGGCATTGGTCGTTGGCTATTAGATGCCCTGATCGCAAAAGACTACGCGTCTGTTCAAGCCGGTGTCCTCGTGATTGGTGGCTTTGTGTTACTGATAAATATCATTTCAGATGTTGTGGGTGCGTTTATGAACCCTCTGGTAAGGAAGGAATGGTATGCCCTCAAATAATGTCTATGTCGAGCAGCATATTCCCACCCAGCTCGAGCGATCGTGGGCGGCATTTCGTCGTAACAAGCTGGCCGTGATTGGTTTTTGGTGCCTGGTCGGCTTGATCTTGGTGACGATATTCGCTCCTTTATTAGCGCCTTGGAGCCCACAGCATCAAACCGGTCATCTGTTGATGGCGCCGTCTTGGGTGCAATCGGGTCAAATCGAATACTTCTTGGGCACAGACGATCTAACCCGCGATATGCTTTCTCGCCTGATTGCCGGCTCACGCTTAACCTTTGGCTATGCACTGATGGTGGCAATTGGCGCGGGCATTGTCGGTGTGGGCATTGGGGTGCTAGCCGGCATGACGAAGGGGCTAAAGTCGAGCTTTTTGAACCATATTCTCGACAGCATCCTCTCGATTCCTTCGCTGTTGCTTGCCATCATTGTGGTCGCCTTTTTAGGGGTGGGAGAAATGCAGGTGCTACTTGCAGTCTGGCTCTCTTTGATCCCTCGTATTATTCGTGCGGTGTATACCGCCGTACACAATGAGATAGAGAAAGACTACATCATTGCCGCGCGCCTTGATGGTGCCAACGATTTTTATCTGCTCTATCACTCCATTTTCCCGAATATGGCGGTGGTGCTGAGCACTGAAATGACCCGAGCGATTTCCGTCGCCATTCTTGATATTGCAGCATTGGGCTTTTTGGGCCTCGGCGCCCAGCCACCCGCACCGGAATGGGGTGCGATGCTGGGCGATTCAGTCGAACTCATTTTTACCGCGCCTTGGACAGTCACACTCCCGGGAATGGCCATTGCGTTTAGCGTTTTGGTTGTTAACCTTGTTGGTGAAGGGGTCAGCCAAGCTATCAACGCAGGAACAGAATAATGCCGTTATTAGATATTCGTCACCTGACCATTGAAATCGACACGCCGCAAGGGATGGTGAAAGCGGTTGACCGTATGAGCCTAACCATCAATGACGGCGAGATCCGCGGCTTAGTGGGTGAATCTGGCTCAGGAAAAAGCTTGGTCGCCAAAGCCATTTGTGGGGTTACCAAAGATAGCTGGCATGTGAGCGCCGACCGGTTACGATTAGGTAATATCGATTTACTTGAGCTTCCAGCACGAGAACGTCGTCATGTAGTCGGTAAAGACATTGCGATGATCTTTCAAGAGCCCTCGACCTGTTTAGACCCCTCTGAGGTCGTCGGGCATCAGCTGGAAGAGGCCATTCCGCCTGCCTCGTTTTCAGGTAGCTGGTGGCAACGTTTAAACTGGCGCAAACAGCACTCGATTGCCTTATTGCACAAAGTGGGCATCAAAGATCATAAACGGGTGATGGACAGCTATCCGTATGAACTCACCGATGGGGAATGCCAGAAAGTGATGATTGCGATGGCGATTGCCAACCGCCCTCGCCTGTTGATCGCTGATGAGCCAACTAACGACCTCGATCCTATCACTCAATCGCAGATTTTCCGGTTACTCAGTCGCACCAATCAGCTTTCTAACACCACCATTTTGCTGATCAGTCACGACTTAACCTTAGTAACACAGTGGGCGGATCGTATTACCGTGATGTATTGCGGCCAATCGGTTGAATCAGGTAACCGTGAGCAAATACTTACCACGCCGCATCATCCCTACACGGATGCTTTGCTGCGTGCGATGCCTGATTTTAGTCAAGATATTCCCCATAAAAGTAAATTGGAAACATTACCGGGCTCGATTCCTCCGTTGCAGCACTTACCGATTGGTTGTCGCTTGGGCCCTCGGTGCCCTTACGCGCAACGTAAATGTGTTGAAGTGCCGCATACACAGAAAATCAAAAACCATAAGTTTGCCTGCCACTTCCCATTAAATATGGAGAATAAAAATGACCGCTCTTCTTGAAGTCGACGGGTTAAGCAAAGATTATTACCACCGCACTGGCTGGCTAAGAAAACGCGTCACCCATGCGGTGAAGCCCGTTTCTTTCCAGTTAGAAGTCGGCGAAACCATCGCTTTTGTGGGGGAAAATGGCTCGGGAAAATCGACCCTAGCACGTATGATTGCAGGCGTGATCGAACCAACATCGGGGCAGATTCGGGTCAATGGTGAAGAGCTGACGTTCAAAGATTACCAAACCCGCTGCAAGCTCATTCGCATGATCTTTCAAGACCCCAATACCTCGCTCAATCCAAGAAACCAAATTGGGCAAATTCTTGAAGGACCGCTGAAACGAAATACCAATATGACGCCGCAAGAGCGAGGCAAGCGCGTTAAAGACACCCTTCTGCGAGTGGGTTTGTTACCCGAGCATGCCTACTTTTACCCGCAAATGCTCGCCACGGGGCAAAAGCAGCGGGTGTCACTGGCACGTGCGTTAATCTTGCAACCGAGTGTGATTGTAGCCGATGAAGCCTTGAACGGGTTGGATATGTCAATGCGCTCACAGATCATCAACTTGCTGCTCGAGCTCCAAGAAGAGATGGGACTGTCGTATGTTTACGTGTCTCAACACATGGGCGTAATTAAGCATGTCACCGATAAGGTGATGGTGATGCAAAAAGGGGAAGTGGTCGAGTCAGGCAGCACAGAGTCCTTATTCGCCAATCCTCAGCATACATTGACCCAGCGTCTGATCGATAGTCACTTTACTGCGCCCATCCTCGATAGACGCTCGCGTAAATCTGCGTCGACGCGTACCTAGCTTTATCGCAGAGCCAGTCAACATAAAGGCCACACATGTGGCCTTTATTATCTCAAGCAGTTTTGCGCCTGATGTTACGCTAAACTTTGATTGATTTGTGCAAGGACGGCCGCCGGGTCATCGGCTTGTGTAATCGGACGCCCAATCACTAAGTAGTCGGAACCCGCGGCAACAGCTTGTTCTGGGGTCATAATTCGGCGCTGATCACCAGCCGCACTCCCCACCGGTCGGATCCCGGGCGTCACCAACTTAAAGGCATCGCCACACTGGGCTTTCAGCAAACTAGCTTCTTGCGCTGAACACACCACACCATCCAATCCCGACTGTTGCGTCAGCTTGGCAAGGTGCTGTACCTGAGCTTGTGGTGAGCGTTGTACCCCACTTTGGCGCAAATCCGCGTCCGTCATGCTGGTCAATACGGTAACGCCGATAAGCAATGGACGGTTGCCGCCATATGGCTCAAGCGCCTCACGTGCTGCACTCATCATCCGCTCACCGCCTGAGGCATGAACGTTCACCATCCATACCCCTAGCTCTGCCGCGGCCGCAACCGCTTTCGCACACGTGTTCGGAATATCGTGAAACTTCAGGTCAAGAAAGACATCATGACCGTATGCGTGTAATTGTTTAACCAATGCAGGCCCAAATAAGGTGAACATTTCTTTGCCCACTTTTAAACGACACGAGCCCGGCTCAATTTTATCCACAAAGGCCAATGCTTGATTCATGTCTGCATAATCTAAGGCGACGATGACTTTCGGGTCTTGCATTATTGCTCCTGATTCCTTCACAAGGTTGTTATTCTCGCACTCCGCGTGCTCCCCAGCTGTCGCAGCCATTCGCGGTGACAGCAAGATAAAAAAACGGCGATGCCACTGCATCGCCATTATTCCCCATCCAAGCCCCGAATTGGCTTAATCGCTCCCCAGTTTTTACACGAGGGGCATTGCCAATAAAGCGCATGGGTGGAAAAGCCACACTTACGACAACGGTAATGCGGCTTAACTTTAATCTGTTCTGCAACAAGGTCTTTGAGGGTATTGAGGCTGGCTTTCGCGCGCCCCTCTTCCGCCTGTTCCACATGGTATTCCATCAGCTTGTGGAAACCACGCATGGTCGGGTTACGGGTTAGTTGGCGGGTCAGGAAGCTTTGTGCCATTGCCAGGTTCTCATTGGCGCCGATCACCTCTGAGAGCATCAGTTCAGCACTGACGCCGGCTTTTTTCTCAATACATTCTTTTAAGAAACGGACAAGTTGCATTTCGCGTCCCAAGGCGCGATAACTTTGCGCGAGAAGCGGTAAAGCCTCGCTGACAAAATCAGCATCTTGCTCGAGAATGTTTTCCAGCTGCTTAATCGCCCCTTTATAGTCCTCGTGCTGAATATCAAGCTTGGCTAGCATCAGACTGGCTCTGACACAGCCTTTATCATAGGACAGGGCGCGACGTAGCAGTTGACGAGCTTTGTGCTCATTCCCCTCACCCATCTGCTGCATCGCTAACTCACAGTGAAAGTGAGCAATGTCTTTGCGCAGTTTGCTCTTACCCAATTTAACCAGTTTGGCCGCAGTGTCTATCGCTTGTTCCCACTCACGTGTTTGCTGGAAAATCGCCAAAAGCTGTTGCAGTGCAAACTCTTTATAGTCAGGCTCATCGACCAATTTGACAAAGATTTTCTCTGCGCGGTCGAAAAAGCCCGCCACCATGTAGTCTTTCGCCAACTGTTGCATGGCGAGATTACGTTGGTCGAGGGTCAGGTTAGGACGAGCAATGAGGTTTTGGTGAATGCGGATCGCTCTGTCGACTTCGCCGCGAGAGCGAAACAGGTTACCCAAGGCGAGGTGAGTATCAATCGTTTCATTATCGACTTGGAGCAGTTCAATAAAGAGATCGACCGCTTTATCCGACTGCTCAGACAGCAGTAGATTGAGTCCCGTGACATACTGGCGAGACAGATGATGTGACTGTTCTTGCCGTCGATGACGAGCATTCCTGTTACCCATATACCAGCCGTAACCGGCCGCTATTGGCAATAACAGAAACAACAGCTCTAGCATGAATTAATGTTCCTTAAGCGGGTCCGTACGCAATTTATCAAGTTCTTTGCGTTGTTTCTCTACCTGCTTACGCAATCCTCGCGCCGTTAAGCGTGCTTTGAGGTATAGCGCTCCACATACCAGCCAGCCTATGCCAAAGCCAATGACAAAGACAATACCCAAGATGACTGACAGCTTAAATTCACCTTGCGCGATAAGATAGTTAAAGTTAATCACTTCTTGGTTTTGCGCTCCCAGCGCCAAGGTGATCAAAAAGCATAACACCAGAAACAGAATGCCGAGTATTTTCACAAGTATTCCCTCATTGCGAAAGGCCTAGCGCCCCATCAATCATGATAAACCTGCCAGATGCGAGGCATCTGTCACTGTGATAGTTCCTGTGAGTTAAGCCAAGCTGCGCACCGCATTAAAGGTGTGCTTGTATCGAGGCGTAACATCCGGCGCCTGGCCTTGTGATGACTGGTACGAGATCTTACACAGGAGGTATGATTATGCAGGAAATTCATCACGCAAGCTATGATCGATAGACATAAAAAAACGGCACACCTACAGCATGCCGTTTTTTTCAGCGCACATCGCTTAACTGTAAATGTTAACGCGATCGCGAAGTTCCTTACCCGGTTTAAAATGCGGAACGTACTTACCGTCCAATTCCACTTTTTCGCCCGTTTTAGGATTACGCCCCACACGAGGCGCACGATAATGCAGTGAGAAACTACCAAAACCACGGATCTCGATGCGGTCACCGCTCTCGAGTGTGGTCGCCATGTGCTCAAGGATTTCCTTGATGGCATCCTCTACCTGCTTTGCAGATAGATGGGTTTGCTGACTACAGAGCCTTTCAATCAACTCAGATTTGGTCATAAACACCCCGCTTTAGTATGTTTCTCAACAGTATAAATGCAGAGAGGGAAAATTTCCCCCTCTTATTGTGCATTATTCGCTCTTCGCTGCTTTGAACGCGTCAGCCATAGCGTTACCGAACGCGCCTTCTTCGGCTTTGTTCAGGCTAGCCATTGCTTCTTGCTCGTCAGCTTCGTCTTTCAGACGTACAGACAGGTTCAGAACGCGGTTCTTACGGTCAACACCGGTGAACTTCGCTTCAACGCTGTCACCAACAGCAAGTACTTGAGTCGCGTCTTCAACACGATCACGAGCCGCTTCAGAAGCGCGCAGGTAACCTTCAACACCTTCTGCTAGCTCAACAGTTGCGCCTTTCGCGTCAACAGCAGTCACTGTACCGTTAACGATAGCACCTTTTTTGTTGGCTGCCAGATAGTTGTTGAATGGGTCTTCTTCCATTTGCTTGATGCCCAGTGAGATACGCTCACGCTCAGCATCAACCTGAAGAACTACTGCAGAGATCTCGTCACCTTTCTTGTATTCGCGAACGGCTTCTTCGCCAGCCACGTTCCAAGAGATGTCAGACAGGTGAACCAGACCGTCGATGCCGCCGTCTAGACCGATGAAGATACCGAAGTCAGTGATTGACTTGATCTTACCAGTTACACGATCGCCTTTGTTCTGAGTTTCAGCGAATTGCTGCCATGGGTTGGCTTTACACTGTTTCAGACCTAGGCTGATGCGACGACGCTCTTCGTCGATGTCCAGAACCATAACTTCAACTTCGTCACCCACGTTAACCACTTTAGATGGGTGGATGTTTTTGTTGGTCCAGTCCATTTCAGACACGTGTACCAGACCTTCAACGCCTTCTTCGATTTCAACGAAGCAGCCGTAGTCAGTTAGGTTGGTTACGCGACCAGTCAGCTTGTGACCTTCTGGGTAACGGTTAGCAATTGCTACCCATGGATCTTCACCCAGTTGTTTCAGGCCTAATGATACGCGAGTACGCTCACGGTCAAACTTCAGAACTTTAACGTTGATTTCGTCACCAACATTAACGATTTCTGATGGGTGCTTAACGCGCTTCCACGCCATGTCAGTGATGTGAAGCAGGCCGTCAACGCCGCCCAGATCAACGAACGCACCGTAGTCAGTCAGGTTCTTAACGATACCTTTAACTTCCATGCCTTCTTGCAGAGAAGCTAGCAGCTCGTCACGCTCAACGCTGTTTTCTGACTCGATAACCGCACGACGAGAAACAACAACGTTGTTGCGCTTCTGGTCAAGCTTGATTACTTTGAACTCGAGCTCTTTGCCTTCCAGGTGAGAAGTGTCACGTACTGGACGAACGTCAACCAGTGAACCCGGTAGGAACGCACGGATGCCGTTCAGTTCTACGGTGAAACCACCTTTCACTTTACCGTTGATGATACCCATCACGGTTTCAGCTTCTTCGTACGCTTTCTCTAGCTGGATCCAAGCTTCGTGACGCTTAGCTTTCTCACGAGAAAGCTGAGTTTCACCGAAACCGTCTTCCACTGCGTCCAGGGCTACGTCTACTTGACCGCCAACTTCAATTTCAAGTTCGCCAGCAGCGTTCTTGAATTGGTCAGCTGGGATAGCAGATTCAGATTTCAGGCCTGCGTCAACCAGAACGAAACCGTTCTCGATAGCAACAACAGTACCCTTAACAATAGAACCTGGGCGAGTTTCGATTTCTTTTAGAGACTCTTCAAAGAGTTGAGCAAAAGATTCAGTCATTATATTTAAATCTTCAATTTGATAAACGTCCACGGGTATCCTACCGCATGGGGTTGTTAAATATGTTAGCCATCATCCTTGCAGCTAACGGTTATAGACTGCTTATGCAGCCGATAATTTGCTTTCAATAAACGCCAGCGCTTGCTCGATCACCTCGTCGATTGACAATGAGGTTGAATCCAGCACCAATGCATCTGGCGCGGGGCGCAATGGTGCCACCGCTCGGTTGCGGTCACGGTCATCACGCTCTTGAATTTCACTTAAAAGGCGGTCAAAGGTAACATTAACCCCCTTTTCTTGCAACTGCTGCTGACGGCGGCGGGCACGCTCTTGTGCACTGGCATCTAAGAATATTTTCACTTCGGCCTGCGGAAAGACCACGGTGCCCATATCACGGCCATCAGCAATCAATCCCGGCTCGCCGGCAAACGCGCGTTGACGACGCAACAATGCTTCACGCACACGCGGTAACGCGGCAACTTTTGACGCCTGATTGCCGACTTGTTCGGTACGTAGCGTCGCGGAAACGTCTTCGCCTTCCAGAATCACTTTTACCAGCTCACCTTCAGCGATGAACTGTACATCTAGGTTAGCAGCCAATGGCACTAATGCATCTTCTGAGGTGGTGTCCACATCATGGTGAATCGCAGCCAATGCCAATACACGGTATATCGCGCCAGAATCTAACAAATGCCACTGCAGTTTTTCTGCTAGTCGCATACATAAGGTTCCTTTTCCAGCACCACTCGGGCCATCTACTGTAATAACAGGCGCCTGTGTCGGCATAAATCTCTCCACATTTGGTTGAGTGCGTCGACGTTGCGCTATCCAAGCGCCCTCATATAAAGGGAAGCAACGCCGATAAATCGGCGCTTATTATAGAAGAAAGCGAGGAGGAAATCACCGCCACCGTCAGTTTATCCGTACGTATGGCGGTGGGATATTCAAGACCGGCTAATGGCGGCGAGTTTTTCAAAGTAGTCTGGGAACGTTTTTGAAGTACAACCCGGGTCATTAATGGTGACTGGCGTGTCGCTCAACGCCACCAGCGAGAAGCACATCGCCATCCGGTGATCGTCATAGGTATCAATCGCCGCATGAGTCAGCTGCTGAGGCGGTTCAATGTAAAGGTAATCATCTCCCTCTTCGACCACCGCCCCCACTTTTTTCAACTCGGTTGCCATCGCATGTAAGCGGTCGGTTTCTTTTACTCGCCAATTATAAACGTTACGAATACGCGTGGGGCCTTTGGCAAACAGCGCCGCTACCCCAATGGTCATGGCAGCGTCAGGGATGTGGTTGAAGTCCATGTCCACACCATGAAGCTCGCCTTTGCGTGCAATGACGTAATCATCGCCCCACTCGATGTCAGCGCCCATTGCCGCCAACGCATCGGCAAATTGGATATCACCTTGCACACTATGACGACCAATACCGGTGACCTTCACGGCACCGCCTTTAATGGCCGCGGCCGCGAGGAAGTAAGAGGCCGATGACGCATCGCCTTCTACCATCAGATGGCCTGGCGATTGATAACGTTGCCCCGCCGGAACCACAAACCGCTGATAGTTATCGTTATGTACCTCGACGCCAAACTGAGCCATGATCGCCAAGGTAATATCAATATAGGGTTTAGATACCAAGTCGCCTTTGATGGTGATCCGCGTTTCTTCACGCGCTAACGGCGCAGCCATCAACAGGGCGGTTAAGAATTGGCTAGAAATACTGCCATCGATACTGACATCGCCGCCAGCGAGCCCCGTACCTTTAATATGTAATGGTGGGTAACCCTCGCTCTCTAAATAGCGAACCTCTGCCCCTATGGCATTGAGTGCCTCAACAAGGTGGCCAATGGGACGCTCTTTCATACGCGGCTCACCGGTTAGAGTGATCTCGCCTTCACCCAAACACAGCGCGGCCGTTAATGGGCGCATGGCCGTACCGGCATTACCTAAAAACAGCTCCAGTGGCGCTTGGGTATGAAAGGCGTGTCCCAACCCTTCCACAACACACTCAGTGCGATCGTCAGACAGCTGATAAGACACGCCTAAGTCAGTAAATGCATTGAGCATATGACGCACATCGTCACTGTTGAGCAGGTTGGTTAAGCGCGTCGTGCCGGATGCTAGCGCGGCCAGCAGTAAAGCGCGATTAGATACACTCTTTGAGCCGGGAAGGTTGATGTGACCATCGATATGAGAGATCGGGGAAAGTGTCAGTTGCTCCATTCTGGTTTAATTTCCGTGATGCTTTGTGCAACCAGAGTAACCAAAATACAAGCCATCTCACAATTATTATTTTTATCAAAGTAGAAACAAAAACGTCCCAAACGCAAAAAGCGGCTGGGACGCAAACCGTTTTACACCGCGTTAGGCGTATTTTTTCTCAAACTTCACCATGAAGCCGACTAATGCCTGAACCCCTTCAAGGGACATTGCGTTATAGATTGACGCGCGCATTCCTCCGACATCTCGATGCCCTTTCAGCGCGTGCAATCCATGCTCCATCGCTTCGGCGAGGAAGGTGTCGTCCAGCTCACTGTTAGCGAGTTGGAAGGGCACATTCATCAGTGAGCGATTATCTGGGTGAACATCATTGCGATAGAAAGAAGAGTTATCGATGCAATCGTACAACAGCGCCGCTTTCTGCTGATTGTGCGCATAAATAGCCTCAACGCCCCCTCTCTTTTTCAGCCATTTAAAGACTTCTGCTGCCAGATACCAAGCAAAGGTAGGTGGTGTATTGAACATGGATTCTTTCTCGGCCAAGACTTTGTAGTTCAACACACTCGGCAACACATCTTTAGCAAGGTGTAATAAATCATCACGCACAATCACCAAGGTCAGCCCCGCCGGACCGATATTCTTCTGCGCCCCCGCATAGATCACGCCATACTTGGACACATCTATCGGGCGAGAGAGAATGTTCGATGACATATCTGCCACGATGGGTTTGTTGGTTTCCGGCAGATCCGTGATTTCAATCCCATCAATGGTTTCATTGGGGCAAAAATGCACGTATGCGGCATCATCACTTAACAACCACTCGTTTGCCGGCAAGATAGCGCGTTTACCATCACGCTCGCGAGTCACATTGATCACATTGGGAGTGCAGTAGCGCTTGGCCTCTTTGACGGCACTCGTCGCCCAGTAACCGCCATCGACATAGTCAGCAATGGTGTTGTTACCCAGTAAGTTCATAGGTACCGCCGCAAACTGCGCGCGTGCACCACCTTGGCAAAAGAGAATGTGATAATTGTCTGGGATCACCAGTAGTTCACGTAAATCTTGCTCTGATTGACGAGCAATGGCTAAAAACTCTTTACTGCGATGAGAAATTTCCATCACCGAGGTACCAAGACCGTTCCAATTGGTGAATTCTTTTTGTGCTTTTAGCATTACCTCGCGGGGAAGCATCGCGGGTCCGGCAGAAAAATTGTATACCTTGTCCATGTTGTGGAGGGGCTCCTGCTGTTTTTTATCTGCAAGACGTATCTCACGTTATGACGAAGATACATCGTTAAAAGGCGTAGCTACTGATTTAACACGTTTGCATGGGCTTTGGAAATATAGCGCGTAAAAAAGGGCGCAGATCACTGCACCCTTTTCTTGTTTTATGATTGCAACACGAGGACTTAAGCGTCTTGATCGCTATCCGTCTCACTCGGTGTGTCATCATTGTCCTCAGAGCTGGTCTCAGAGGCTGGTGCGTCACTGGTTGCATTGGCATTTGCCGCCGCTTCGTTAGCCAGTGCTTCCATTTCCTCTTCATCCGGCTCTTCGATACGCTGAAGACCAACCACTTTTTCATCATCACTGACGCGGATCAGTCGTACGCCTTGGGTATTACGGCCCACTTGGCTAACTTCTTCCGCGCGGGTACGTACCAGCGTACCGGCATTGGTGATTAACATCAGTTCATCACCGGTGCAGACCTGGATGGCACCGACAACGTCACCATTCCGCTCAGAGACTTTAATCGAGACCACACCCTTGGTCGCACGGCTCTTCGTTGGATATTCTTCCAGCGCCGTGCGTTTACCAAAGCCGTTCTCCGTCACCGTCAGGATGTCACCATCCGACTGCGGCACAATCAGGGAAACAACTTGGTCTTTCTCTGCGAGCTGAATCCCGCGGACACCTGCCGCGGTACGGCCCATTGCCCGTACTGTCTCGTTAGACGCCACAAAGCGCACTACTTTACCGAATTGCGAGAACAGCATGACTTCGCTGTTATCATCGGTCAGCTGTGCTCCGATAAGGCTATCACCTTCACGCAGGTTCACAGCGATAATGCCCGCGCTACGTGGACGGCTAAAGTCAGTCAGCGGGGTTTTCTTCACGGTACCGTGTGCGGTTGCCATAAAGACGTATTTGTCTTCTGCATATTCACGAACCGGCAGAATAGTGGTGATCCGCTCGTCGTCTTCCAATGGCAGCAAGTTGACGATCGGTTTACCGCGTGCGTTACGCGACGCATGTGGCAGTTGATACACTTTCAACCAGTACATGCGGCCACGTGTCGAGAAGCACAAGATGGTGTCGTGCGTATTTGCGACCAACAGACGCTCAATGAAATCTTCATCTTTCATGCGCGTGGCTGATTTACCTTTACCACCGCGACGCTGCGCTTCATAGTCACTCAAGGCTTGATATTTCACATATCCCTCGTGTGACCATGTCACGATGACATCTTCTTCGTTGATCAGATCTTCGATATCAATGTCAGCGCTTGCCGCCGTGATCTCGGTCAGGCGCTTATCGCCATAACTATCACGAATCGCCTCAAGCTCTTCGCGGATCACTTCCATCAAACGCTCGGTGCTGGCCAAGATATGCATTAATTCGGCAATTTGTTCCAGCAGCGATTTGTATTCATCAAGGATCTTGTCGTGCTCGAGCCCAGTCAGCTTATGCAGACGCAAATCCAGAATCGCTTGCGCTTGTTGCTCAGTCAGATAGTAGGAGCCGTCATCACGTGCACCAAACTCAGGCGCTAACCACTCAGGGCGTGCGGAGTCAACACCCGCCGCTTCCAACATGGCAGACACCCCACCTAAGCTCCAGCCTTGCGCTTGTAGCTCTTGTTTGGCAACTGCTGGGGTCGGCGCTCGGCGAATAAGCTCGATCACTTCATCGATGTTAGCCAGCGCAACCGCTAGACCTTCAAGGATGTGTGCACGCTCACGCGCTTTGCGTAATTCATACACGGTACGACGAGTGACCACTTCACGGCGGTGATTGACAAAACACTCCAACATCCCTTTGATGTTGAAGAGTTTTGGCTGGTTGTTATCCAGCGCCACCATGTTGATACCAAACGACGTTTGCAACTGAGTCTGGGCATACAGGTTGTTGAGAACGACTTCTGCCACCGCGTCGCGGCGGCATTCGATCACAATCCGCATCCCGTCTTTATCTGACTCGTCACGCAGTGCTGAAATGCCCTCAATTTTCTTATCTTTGACAAGCTCAGCAATCTTTTCAATCAGGCGCGCTTTGTTAACTTGATACGGGATCTCATTGACAACAATGGTTTCTTTACCATGTTTATCCGCTTCGATCTCCGCCTTCGCACGTAAATAGATTTTGCCTCGGCCGGTCTTATAAGCATCTTCGATGCCTTTACGGCCGTTGATCATCGCCGCGGTCGGGAAATCAGGACCCGGAATGTGCTCCATCAGCTCATCAATGGTGATATCTTCGTTATCGATATACGCCAGACAGCCGTTGATCACTTCGGTGATGTTATGAGGTGGGATGTTGGTTGCCATCCCCACCGCGATACCAGAGGCGCCATTCACTAACAAGTTAGGCACGCGCGTCGGTAATACATCAGGGATTTGCTCCGTACCGTCATAGTTAGGTACGTAGTCCACTGTTTCTTTATCTAGATCCGCGAGGAGTTCATGGGCAATTTTTGCCATGCGCACTTCGGTGTAACGCATCGCCGCGGCCGAGTCACCATCAATGGAGCCAAAGTTACCTTGGCCATCCACCAGCATATAACGCAGTGAGAAAGGCTGCGCCATACGAACAATAGTGTCGTAAACCGCGCTATCACCGTGTGGGTGGTATTTACCGATTACGTCACCGACCACACGGGCCGATTTTTTATATGGCTTGTTCCAGTCGTTGCCAAGTACATTCATCGCGAATAAAACGCGGCGGTGTACTGGCTTTAGGCCATCACGCACGTCAGGAAGAGCTCGGCCAACAATGACAGACATTGCATAGTCGAGATACGAGCTTTTCAGCTCCTCTTCGATATTGACTGGCGTGATCTCTTTAGCAAGATCGCTCATGGAGCCAACATCCCTCAAATAATGTTTGCGTATTCAAATACGTGACCACGGAGGATAACACAAACCCACTCGCTAGACACGTGAATATGGCTAAGATGTATCATAGATCTCGTTAGAAAAGCCTCTCAACGCGTCTATGCGGGTAAAAACCCATCACTTCCGTGTCTGGCTATCAAGAATTAAAAATAAAAGCCCAGAAACGTCCTCAGCGCTTATTTACTTTTTCTATTTACCGTATTGCAGCGTCATCTTCATCCTTTATCGCTTCCTATTTGCTGTCGTTTCAGCCATCTTGGCCCATACTTAAATCGTGAGAATGCGTGACATACGACGCGTAGAAAGGATTGTTGTCGACACGTTCGACTAAGGAGTAAGCAGCATGCTGACTCGTATCGTGAATGCTATCGGAATGTGCTTGATTGCCGGTAAATACATGTTAGCGTGCATCATTGCTGTCAGTGCAATGATGACTGCAACCTTGTAACCACTATATCACGCGGCCGGGCTGGCGAGCCGCGTTTATCGCTCACCGACACTTGGCGGGACCACTAAGCTCGCTTATCCTGCAGCGCCCTTTTGCGTGCCCAATACCACCAATTACACTTCCTTTGTTCCACGCGTTCCCGAGCTGCAACTACACAGCATTTGGGTATATAATGCAGCAAAACCAATAAGGAAGCTGTATTTATGAGCCACGTAGCTAACGTTGACCCGGCAGAAATTCAAAAGTTTGAAGACATGGCATCACGCTGGTGGGATTTGGAAGGTGAGTTTAAACCCCTCCACCAAATCAACCCGCTACGCTTGCAGTACGTGATAGAAAAATCCGGCGGCCTGTTTGGTAAAAAGGTGTTAGACGTTGGCTGCGGCGGAGGCATTCTTGCCGAAAGCATGGCTCGCGAAGGCGCCGAGGTCACGGGACTCGATATGGGCAAAGAGCCACTGACCGTTGCACGCTTGCATGCGCTTGAATCCGGTATTGACGTACAATACATTCAGTCGACCGCCGAAGAACACGCTAACAGCTACGCCGGCCAGTACGATGTGGTGACCTGCATGGAGATGCTAGAACACGTGCCAGAACCTGCCTCAGTGATCCAGGCGTGTGCGAACATGGTCAAACCTGGCGGTCATGTTTTTTTTTCGACGCTCAACCGCAATACCAAGTCGTGGCTATTTGCCATCGTGGGCGCCGAGCACCTGCTCAAACTGGTACCGAAAGGCACTCACGACCATCATAAGTTTATTCGTCCCTCTGAACTGATGGCGATGGTCGATACCACAGCCCTCCAAGCGCGTGGTATGACCGGCTTACACTACAACCCATTAACCGGCATCTATAAGTTATCCAACGCCAATGTCGACGTGAATTATTTGCTCCACACTGTCAACCCCGCTTAAAGAGTTGAGGCATTGTATGACCACTCCCGCAACGGTTTTGTTTGATCTCGATGGCACGCTGCTAGATACCGCGCCGGATATGGGCATGGCGGCGAACCGCGTGCTCGCAGAGTACAACTTACCCCCTCTTAGCCAAGAGCAAATCTACCGCCATACCAGTCATGGAGCGCGCGGCTTACTGACCGCAGGGTTTGGTGATAAAGCCAAAGAGCAAGATCCCATCGCCTTGCGGGCCCGTTTTCTGCATCATTACGGCCAAGCGATTTGTTCGGGGACGACCTTGTACGAAGGTATCGAAGCACTCCTCGACTTGTTAGAACATCAGGCCATCTCGTGGGGCATTGTCACCAATAAACCTGAAGGGCTCACCCATCAGCTGTTAACCTTTTTTCCACGCCTGCAGCAGGCACAGGTTATTGTCGGGGCTGACACTTACGCGCACGCCAAGCCTCACCCATTGCCGCTTCTCGAGGCAGCGAAAACGCTTAATTGTGCACCAGAGCACTGCTTCTATGTCGGAGATATTGAAAATGACATGTTAGCCGCGCGTGCGGCCAATATGGGTGCCGCGGTCGCCGCGTGGGGATACACAGGTGGTGATGATGTAATCAGTAAATGGGAAGCAGATCATATTTTCGCCACACCACACCATCTCAGTGCCTTTATTGGATCCTAATCACACCCCACAAACCGTGGGGTTTGTTGCCTTTTCAATCAGTTAAATCGGATCACTGTTCGAGCCCAAGATCAATCAAAATAAATTTTTTTTCTTGGCCTTTTTACTGTTTCAACGATTGAAATTCTCGCTAATCTTGGCGCACTTGGAACGCTAGGTTGGTGATTACTAACTTGCGTTATAACATCCCCAAGATATCCACACCTCATCAGCGTGTCGCTCTCTTGCAATATCGCGGTTATATCACTATCTTGTAACGCATCGACAAGCCGACCCCTATATATAGTGTATGAGCGACGCAACGTCCGCATAGAGGCCGACCAAAAAATCATCAGGCATTTTATAAAATCTTGCGAAAATAGCAGTTTGGCAAGGAAATATTGGGAAAGCACACAAAATGAACCAAGAAATAACCGTACTCAAGCGTGATGGACGCAAAGAAAATTTAAACCTCGATAAAATCCATCGCGTTGTTACTTGGGCTGCAGAAGGCCTCACCAACGTCTCCGTTTCTCTCGTCGAGATGCGCTCTCACATCCAGTTTTACGATGGCATGCGTACTGAAGACATTCATGAGACGATCATTAAAGCTGCAGCGGACCTGATTTCAGAAGAAAGCCCAGACTATCAATACCTTGCTGCTCGCCTAGCGGTGTTCCACCTGCGTAAAAAAGCGTACGGACAGTTCGAGCCGCCCACGCTCGTGAAGCATGTGAAAAACATGGTTGAGAAGGGTAAATATGATGCCCACATTCTCGAAGACTACAGCGAAGACGAGCTCGACACCCTAGACAGCTATATCGACCACTGGCGCGATATGAACTTCTCATACGCAGCCGTGAAACAGCTGGAAGGCAAGTACTTGGTTCAAAACCGTGTGACCGGTGAAATCTACGAGAGCGCCCAGTTCCTGTATATGATGGTTGCTGCGTGCTTGTTCGCTGCCTATCCAAAAGAAACGCGCCTTGATTATATCCGTCGTTTCTATGATGCGGTTTCTCAGTTCAAGATCTCATTGCCTACGCCAATTATGTCTGGGGTACGCACACCAACGCGCCAGTTTAGCTCGTGTGTACTGATCGAGTGCGACGATAGCCTAGACTCGATCAACGCGACCTCTAGCGCCATTGTTCGCTACGTATCTCAGCGAGCGGGGATTGGTATCAATGCCGGCCGTATCCGCGCGTTGGGTAGCCCAATTCGTGGAGGTGAAGCTTTCCATACGGGTTGTATTCCGTTTTATAAATATTTCCAAACTGCTGTTAAATGCTGTTCGCAAGGCGGTGTGCGCGGTGGTGCAGCCACCTTGTTCTACCCTATTTGGCACCGTGAAGTTGAATCCCTGCTGGTATTGAAAAATAACCGTGGTGTCGAAGAAAACCGTGTGCGTCACATGGATTACGGTGTGCAGATCAACAAACTGATGTACACCCGCCTACTCAAAGGTGGCAACATCTCCTTGTTCTCGCCGTCTGATGTGCCGGGACTGTATGATGCTTTCTTCGAAGACCAAGAGAAGTTTGAGCGTCTGTACACCCAGTATGAAGCGGATGCCTCTATTCAGCGTGAAACGGTCAAAGCTGTCGATCTTTTCTCTCTAATGATGCAAGAGCGCGCATCAACCGGTCGTATCTATATCCAAAACGTGGATCACTGTAATACGCACAGCCCATTCGATGCGTCTGTGGCGCCAATTCGTCAGTCCAACCTGTGTTTGGAAATTGCACTGCCGACCAAGCCACTCAACAATGTTGAAGACGAAAACGGTGAAATTGCGCTGTGTACCCTCTCGGCATTTAACTTGGGTGCGCTGGAGTCACTGGACGAGCTTAGCGAGTTGGCCGATCTGACCATCCGTGCACTGGATGCCCTGCTTGATTACCAAGACTACCCGCTACCGGCAGCACGTAAAGCGACCATGAACCGCCGTACCTTGGGTGTCGGTGTGATTAACTTTGCTTACTACCTAGCGAAGCATGGCGTACGTTATTCCGATGGCAGCGCAAACGGTCTGACTCACCGCACCTTTGAAGCGATTCAGTATCACTTGCTTCGCGCCTCTGTTGAGCTTGCAAAAGAGAAAGGCGCGTGCCCTGCGTTTAACGAGACTACCTATTCGCAAGGTATTCTGCCAATTGATACCTACAAGAAAGATCTGGATGGTATCTGTGACGAGCCTCTGCACTTAGATTGGGAGACGCTGCGTAAAGACATTCAAACGTATGGCTTACGTAACTCAACATTGACCGCCTTGATGCCATCAGAGACGTCATCACAAATCTCAAATGCCACCAATGGCATTGAGCCACCTCGTGGTTACGTATCGGTAAAAGCATCGAAGGACGGTATCCTCAAGCAGGTCGTGCCGGAATTCCATAAATACAAGAATAACTACGAGCTGCTCTGGAACATTGGTAGTAATGATGGCTACTTACAGTTAGTCGGTATCATGCAAAAATTCGTCGATCAGGCGATTTCCGCCAACACCAATTATGATCCGAGCCGTCATCAAAGTGGTAAAGTTCCAATGAACCAACTACTCAAAGACCTGCTCACCGCTTATAAACTCGGGGTTAAAACCCTGTACTATCACAACACCCGTGATGGTGCGAGCGATGGTCAATCGGATCTAAGCGCTGCGCAAGCAGAAGATGATTGCGCCGGCGGTGCATGTAAGATCTAACAAATTGGGGTAAGGGCCTGCGGGCCCTTTTCTAGAGGTTAATAGGATTCATGACTTACAGTACGTTTTCTAAAGTCAACAACGACCCATTGAAAGAGCCAATGTTCTTTGGCCAATCGGTCAACGTGGCGCGTTACGACCAACAAAAATATGAAATTTTTGAAAAGCTGATCGAAAAACAGCTTTCTTTCTTTTGGCGCCCAGAAGAAGTTGACGTGTCAAGTGACCGCATTGATTACAACAAGTTGCCTGAGCATGAAAAGCATATTTTCATCAGTAACTTGAAGTATCAAACGCTGCTCGATTCTATCCAAGGCCGTAGCCCGAACGTCGCCTTGCTGCCTTTGGTGTCGATTCCTGAACTGGAAACTTGGATTGAGACGTGGAGTTTCTCAGAAACCATCCACTCACGCTCATACACCCACATTATCCGTAATATCGTTGCTGATCCGGCGATTGTATTCGATGATATTGTGATGAATGAGCACATCCAGAAGCGCGCCAACGATATTGCGCAATACTATGACGACCTCATTCAAACCACTAACTACTACCACCAGTTAGGGGAAGGCACCCATACTATTAATGGCAAAACCATCAGCTTAAGCCTGCGTGCGTTAAAACGTAAGCTGTACCTGTGCCTGATGTCAGTGAATGCACTCGAAGCGATTCGTTTCTACGTCAGCTTTGCTTGTTCATTCGCCTTTGCGGAGCGTGAACTGATGGAAGGCAACGCCAAAATCATCAAATTTATTGCCCGTGATGAGGCGCTTCACCTTACAGGCACCCAGCACATGCTGAATATTTTGCGTAGCGGGCAGGACGATCCAGAAATGGCTGAGATTGCCAAAGAGTGCGAGCAAGAGTGTTTTGATCTCTTCAAAGACGCCGCCGAGCAAGAGAAAGACTGGGCAGAATACCTGTTCCGTGATGGTTCTATGATTGGCTTGAACAAAGACATTCTTTGCCAGTACGTTGAATACATCACCAACTTGCGTATGTCGGCAGTCGGCCTTGCCCCTGCATACGATAACGCCACCCAAAACCCGATTCCATGGATCAATGCGTGGCTATCTTCCGACAATGTGCAGGTTGCACCGCAAGAAGCCGAAATTAGCTCATACCTCGTGGGTCAAATCGATAACGAAGTGAGCGTTGAAGACTTTGGTGACTTCGAGCTATGACCCGAATCACGATTGAAGTGAACGGTATCAAGGTGGGTGGCAACACCCACCAAAGTTTGCTTGAACAACTTGAGCAAGCCGGTATTCAACCCGAATATCAATGCCGCAATGGCATGTGCGGTGCGTGCCGTTGTCAATTGCAACAAGGTTCGGTCAAACAAGAAGACGCGATGGCATTTGTTCGTCCCGGCGAAATTCTTACTTGCCAAAGTGCGCCACAGACCGATGTGTCAATTGAATTTGAATACCAGCCCGCAGCTAAAGCAAAAGTCGTTAATGAGTAGTGAGCCTACGCCCACTACTCCTCTCACCTTAGCGCCCAACAGGCACCGATTTAAGCAATCGTCTCAGCATCAATAAAAATGTCATCATGGCGCGCTAATGATGCGTAATCGGCAATCACCGGCTGCCCATGAAGATAACGCCTTAACATGTCCAGCAATACCGTCGCCATATAACAGCGGGCGTTGTCATGGGAGAAATGGCGTTTAAAGCTTAGTCGCTGTCCCCACTCTCCCTCGGGGGTGGAAATCGCCACGCAAATTTGTCCATGAAGCTCAGGACCACATGCTAAACCAATTTGATGCTGGCCTTGTGCAATGGCCGCGCTGGCCATGGCTAATGAGGCAGCGAGCGGGTTGGCAACGGCTTGTTCGGGCACATGCGCATTTGACATGACCCAGCCTTGCTCGACCAAGTGTGCAGCTTGACCGTTTAACGTGCTGGCTAACCATCCGCCCGTAAATTGCTCCACCACCTTTAATACCGCACCTTGACGATTGAGATCGGCGGCCAGCGCTTGCACCATCGCTTGGTTGCAACTGACAACATGATCGCCAAGGCATGATTGCACCGCATCAATGAGCTGCTCTTTATCGGGATGATCGTCAGCCATGAAGAGTTTCACTTCAATAAACGGCAGACTCGAGCGATAACCCAGCGTCACATCGTCAGGCAACGAAACAGATGCCATGGCATCGCTGATCCCCGATTCGGACAAGCCAAATGTGAACAAACGGTAACAAGAACGCGCACTGGGTGCATAGTTGTGGCTTAATTCAGGCAGAATCTGCTGCTCTACCATGCAGAAAAATTCTGAAGGCACCCCAGGTGTAAAATAGAAATGACAGCCATTTAACTGGCAATAAAAGCCACAGGCAGTGCCATTAGGGTTGTCAATGAGGCGAGCGCCATCGGGGAGCATGGCTTGTTTTAGGTTGCTTTGCGCCATAGGACGGCCATGACGCTCGTAGCGCTGCTTTAATTCATCCAGCCAGGTTTCATTGAGTGTCAGCTCTACGCCCATCGCCGACGCCATCGCTGCCGTGGTCAAATCATCAGTAGTTGGCCCTAACCCGCCATTCACAATCACCACATCCTCGGTTTGAGATAGCCGAACAAGCTCAACCGCCATCTCATCAAGCTCATCCCCGACAGTGACCCGCCGAGACATCGCAAATCCATTTTCGTACAGCATGCGGGACAGCCAAGCCGCATTGGTATCTGTGATATCGCCAAGCAAAACTTCTTCACCCGTCGACAGCATCGCGACACGTGGCATGGGTGTTTTATGTTGTTGATTGTCCACCTAGCCGCTCCTTTTGATTAGTATCCTAGAGCATTGATTATGACATCACACGCCATCACGCACTAGCCCAAGGAAATCGTACACTTTATTTTACGGCATCGTACCTGTATCATTACACTCATCAGTTTTTTAATCTGTATAAGCAGTGCACAATACGCATAAATTCACGTTATCTTTTGTGCGAACACAACAATTAACTTTTTATTTACACTGGTTAAACATTATATGAACAAGGTACTAGGAAGTTCGCTAATCATTGCAGGTACGACCATTGGCGCAGGCATGCTCGCGTTACCGCTTGCATCTGCAGGAATCGGGTTTGGCGCATCGATGGCGCTAATGGGTGTGATGTGGGCCTTGATGACCTACACCGCATTGTTGATGCTAGAAGTGCACCAATACGCCGACGCTGACGCCACCCTACACAGTCTCGCAAAACAATTTTTAGGGGATAAAGGCAAATGGCTGGCATCGTTCGCGATGCTGTTTCTTTTCTACTCACTTTGCGCTGCTTACATTGCGGGCGGTGGTAGCCAGTTGAATGAGAAACTTGCACAGTGGTCCTCGATTCAACTCCCACCCGCAGCGGGCGCGGTGCTGTTTACCTTAGTGTTTGGATTGGTGGTAACACTAGGAACCAGCAAGGTAGATTTAATCAATCGTGGGCTATTCACGCTAAAAGTGGTGTTCTTGATCTTGGCTCTAACACTACTCACTCCCCATGTATCGAGCATTAATTTGGTCGAAATGCCGGTGGAGAAAGGCTTGATGGTTGCCGCACTCCCGGTCATCTTCACCTCGTTTGGCTTCCATGGCAGCATCCCTTCGATTGTACGTTATGTGGGGATTGATTTGCCCTCCTTGCGCAAGGTGATGATTATTGGTTCAACCTTACCCCTCGCCTTGTACATTTTTTGGCAGGTCGCGAGCTTGGGGAGCGTGGCGCAGTCAATCTTGCTACAAAATGGTGAGTTGTCACAATTTGTGAAAGTCATTCAGGCAGTGGTACAACAAGACTATATTGCCTCGAGCATTTCGCTGTTCGCAGACTTGGCACTCGCCACCTCATTCTTAGGCGTGAGTTTAGGGTTGTTTGACTTTATTTCAGACAGCTTTAAGCGTCAGGACACAGTCAGTGGTCGACTGCAAACAGCAGCAATCACTTACTTACCGCCGCTTGTTTTTGCGCTTTTCTATCCACAAGGCTTTATCACTGCCCTTGGCTATGCTGCCATCGCACTGGTTATTCTTGCGGTCGTGTTGCCTGTGCTAATGGTACGTAAGGCTCGCCAGACCGTCTCTACCGACAACCATTATCAGGTCATTGGCGGTAATTTAGGCCT
The DNA here is from genome assembly GCF_001996125.1 of Salinivibrio sp. PR932. Lineage (NCBI taxonomy): Bacteria > Pseudomonadati > Pseudomonadota > Gammaproteobacteria > Vibrionales > Vibrionaceae > Salinivibrio > Salinivibrio sp. PR932. The sequence goes on from NZ_MUFM01000015.1 coordinate 51,062, forward strand.
GAGTTTGGCGATGGTCGGCGGTATCGCTGTGGTAGTTGCGCAATTTATGGCGTAACCCTCCCGCTAACCGTACACTATCAAAACGCCCAGCTTTGGCTGGGCGTTGCTTATGGGCAATGACACGCCTATCGCTATGTGCCACTAACCACCTAAAAGTCCTCTGACCAAGGTACTCACCCCAGCTAACGTACACAGCACCAACATAGCGCGCCGAACCAGTACAGGCTTCACCTTCGGCGCGACACGATAGGCTAACCACGTCGCGAGTAAAACCGCGGGCACCGCGAATGCGGCTTGCTGAACATGCCACCAGGTAAGATAGTCCGTCGCGCCCAGCGCAATCAAAGACAAGATACAGCTAATCACAAAGTAGCCGGCCAAGCAGGCACGCATCTTATTCACTTCCGCATGCTGTAATACCAGTGCCATCGGCGGTCCACCGATGCTGGTTGTGGTGCCCATGATCCCCGATGTAAACCCAGCAATAAAGAAGTTGAGGCGATTCGGTGCGATGTTGAGACGTGCAATACTGGCAAACACTGCCAGCAAGACCGCCGTGCCAATGATGATTTCTAGCATTTGCGTGGTGACCACCAACATAATGGCACCTGCTAGCATGGTGCCAGGCACACGCCCCAAGTATGCCCAGCTCAAATCACGAAAGGACAGTTGGTGGCGATACTGCCACGCATTAATACTCGCAAGGGTCAGCCCCACCATTGAAATAGTGGTGGGGACCAATTTCGGGTCAATCATAAGTAGCAGTGGCGCAGCGACAATCGCCATGCCAAAACCAATTAAACTTTGCACAAAACAGCCCAAGCCTAGGATCACGGCCACGGCAAATGACACACTTAAATCTGCCATAGTAAAGCTTCTTTATATTAAGTTATTTGCGCGAAATTTTAGCGGCTAAGCGCACGCGACACTATCACTCATTAACAGATTGATTACTCTGGCGTGTCAATTCTACGTAACACGTAAGCAACGTGCTGGCGAAGCGCCGCTCTTAGCGACGCGTGGCATGAATAAGCAGATTGCGCGGCGTTAAGCTCGGCGCACAAAATTGGACCAGATCGACGTGATAGTTATGTTGCTCAAGATACAGCACCCGATCGAGCGCTAGCCAAAGCTCTAACGCTCGGCGGAACGCAGACTTCACGACATTGATTTGTTCCAGAATCACAAATCTCGCCTCTCCCCGAGCCAAATACGGCGTAAAGTCGGTATTGCTAGATACGGTTAAGCCTTTTTGCGTCGCTCCCCAATGACAAAACGCCTCAAAGCCATCATTCAGTTGCGACTTTTGAAGCGCCGGCAGCGGTAAATACTGGTCAGACTGAAAAGCGTCACGCTGCCACTCATCAAACCCTAACCGGTACGTGACTTCTTGATAGCGCTGACGACGGACACGCTCACCACCGGTTGCCGCTTCTTGAACCGCAATTTTGAGATCGGTTTTGCTCAGGACCAATCCTGCTTGCTGCCCCGCATTCGACAGAGGTTGATACGTCTTACCCGTAATCAATTGATAACAACACGGTGATACACTAATCGCGTTAAGATCGGCCGCAACCGCTTGGCGCAATAGGTGCACATGCAGATCGCCACAAGCATGCAGCGCCAAGGCATGATCGCAGCGATGAATCACGGATAATGCCGCCTCACTAAAGGCATCTAGATGATGAAATTGTATCGGCAACTGGTGCTGTTCAGCATAGGCTTGGCCTTGTTCACAAAGCGCCTGCTGCCACTCTAAACTGTCCACTCGCGCGGGTGTACTTGCCGCCACAGCACGGCCTAAATATCCTTTTCCTGCACACCACTCTAGATATCGTTGCGTGGATGGTTGTGTGGGGACGGCGCTCAAGTAAGCGCGAATTTGCGCCCACTTCCGCCCGGGGACTCCCACGCCAAGCCGCTCATCCATAGCCACTGCTGCCATCTTAGCCTCTGGGACATCCGTTAAGCGTGGAATCGCGGCCAACGCCGGCCACCACTTCGCCAATTGCTCTGCCACTTGGTTTGGCGCCGCCTTCCATTGCGCGGCCTGTGAAATGTCGAGCGTTGAAAGCCATTCACACAGTTCAGGACACGATGACCAAGGCAGACGCGCATGTGCCATCGGCATGGGCCGCCATAACCACTGATACTCCACCAGCAATTCGGTCAGTTGCTTAAATTGAACAAGATATAACGAGTTAGGCATCGGGCTGGCACCTTGATTGCTCGACAAATAGCGGCGTCACTGGGATCAAAAAGGGCTGCCGAAGCAGCCCTAATGGCAATCTATTATTTTATCGAATTGGTAGTGGAATGTCCTTAAACATTGCCTCGATTTCGTCGTTAGAGCGCAGTGCGACGGCTTGGTCAACAACGTTGCGCGTTAAATGAGGTGCGAAACGTTCGATAAAGTCGTACATATAGCTTCGTAAGAAGGTTCCTTTACGAAAGCCAATCTTGGTGGTGCTGGCACCAAAGATATGGCTCGCATCAATCGCTACCAAATCGGTATCTGTATGACTGTCCATCGCCATACTGGCAATCACCCCGACTCCGAGCCCCAATTTCACGTAAGTTTTTATCACATCGGCATCGGTCGCGGTGAAGACAATTTTGGGGGTGAGATGAGCGCGATGAAAGGCTTCATCGAGCTCTGAGCGACCAGTAAAGCCAAACACATAGGTCACCAGTGAATAAGCCGCTAAATCTTCGATGGTGATCTGCTTTTTCTGCGCCAGTGGGTGATCTGGGGTAACGATGATTGAGCGATTCCAGTGGTAACAAGGTAGCATCACCAGATCTTCATAGAGGTGAAAGGCTTCCGTTGCAATCGCAAAGTCCGACGTCCCTTTAGCGACCGAGTCTGAGATTTGCGTGGGTGTGCCTTGGTGCATATGCAACGACACTTTCGGGAAACGTGCAGTGAAGGTTTTGATCACCTCAGGCAGTGCATAGCGCGCTTGGGTGTGCGTGGTTGAAATATTTAGGTTCCCCATCTCTGGGTGGGTATGCTCGCTTGCCACCGCCTTAATGCTTTCAACCCGTGAGAGAATATCTTGCGAAATCGAGACAATCGCCTCACCTGCCGGTGTCACTTTGGTTAAGTGCTTACCGCTCCGCTCAAAAATCTGCACGCCCAGCTCATCTTCTAATAACCTGACTTGTTTACTGATCCCAGGCTGAGAGGTATATAAACTCTCTGCCGTTGCAGACACATTCAAGTTATGATTGACGACTTCAACGATGTATCTAAGCTGTTGTAGTTTCATAGTGCAGACGCATGAGCCTCGTAATAAAAGTGACCGCCTTGGGATTTCTCTTCTTCATTTATATACCCAAATTCGATTATTTAATAGGCTTTGGTTATATAAACGTTAGTGATTGCACATTCACTAATCGATCCTGTGCCTATGGTGTGAGAATGATGGAATATTCCTGCGAGGAAAACCCAGAATCAAGCAATTAGAGTCGCGAATTCCACCAACATGGGCCACACTCAAACAAACTGACGCGAGATCGAACGTAAGTGAGGTTGAAACTCAGGTTAGAGACGGATCACTGAACCGTGTTAACACCTGTATTCATGCTATCTCTGACCTTAGAGATCGTGTATCTTAATCAGTTGAGTTTATTACAAGGAACATCGACGCTGAATTATGAATATTGCCTTGATAGCTGGCCTTTGTGTCATATTGCTCGGCCTGATTGTCGGCTACAACATTTTGGCTCAACAGCGCAAACAGATTGAATCGCATAAGCGTCAAGAAATGGCCAAACACATTGCGGTAATCGACGCCACCGAAGAGCTAATTGGTAACGCTCACAACCTGCCTTATAGCGGGACTTTGTTAGTTTGCTTGAACAAGAAGATCCTTGATTCACTTAAAGCAATGCATGAAATCGATAACTCAGATAAATCTATTCCGCAGCGTATCAGCGCCACGCAAGCGCAAATTGACCAAATTAAACAGAGTTTCTCGAACAAAGAATCGACATCATTTCGTGTCCCAGATAGCGACCGCCAAGCCATTTCTATGCTGAAACTGGTAAAGCGCCTTCGCTCGGTGATTAAGGCAGAGCACTCAAAAGGCCGTTTACAAACCCAAGCCTTTGTGGCTGAAAATGCGCGCCTTGAGCAGATGCAGCTCAAAATCAATATTGAGAACGTGGTGAAGCGCGCTAACGAAGCGAAGCGCAAAGGCCAGTTAGGAACGGCACAACAATTGTTGAAGAAAGCGATCGATGTATTGGGCACCAAAAACGACAATTACTCAGCGCAAATGAAAGAACGCCTTCAGCAAATGCACACTGAAGTGACACAAACACTCAATACCGGTCACGAAAAGAGCAAGTCCGATCAAGAGCAAGAGAAAAGCGAACTCGACGAACTCTTCGCACCAAAGAAAAAATGGTGATGGGCTCAAAGCGAATAATAGACTCAAAAAAGGCGCTTATCGCGCCTTTTTTATTGGCTTAACGCCGACATCTCCGGCTTAAGCGCTAAATCGCATTTTGATATGGTCAAGCACCCCATCCGCCGCTTCTTCCAGCAAATCCAACACTTTTTCAAACCCCTGCGCGCCACCGTAGTAGGGATCGGGGATTTCCTGTTCTTCTCCCTCACTCCAACTTAAAAACAAAGAGAGCTTGGATTGATGCGCATCTGGGCACATCATTTGTAAGTCGGATAAGTTGCTCTGATCCGCCGCCAATATCATATCGTGTTTTGCAAAATCATCGGGCTGGATCTGTCGAGCACGAATACCTGCGAAGGAATACCCTCTCGCTTCCCCCGCTTTTTGACTACGTGGGTCGGGCGGATTACCTTGATGGCATCCCGCCGTCCCTGCCGAGTCGATACGAACCGCCAGTCCTCTTGTCTCAGCACGTGCTCTCAGCACGGCTTCAGCTGTCGGCGAGCGACAGATATTGCCTAAACATACCACCAATACACTGGGTGTCGTTGTCGCTTCCTTCATTCACTATTACTCCGTTTGCCTGCGAGCTCACAGTGTATCAGGCCGTCCATTTGCGCGACTAGCTTAGTGCCACCGTATAATCAATCACAATTAAATCCTCAATCACGGGACGAAACACGTCTTTTAACGCTTCGTGTGCAGGATGGGGTAAGTAGGTTTGTCGCGCCGCCTCATCACGAAAGGTCATTAAAATCACATGGCTATAACCTTGGTTTTTCCCCTCTGGGCTATTGTTTTCGCCCCACTCTACCGACTCCACCCCTTCAATGGTTGAGGGCATCGCCTCGAACGCATCACGGACAGCTTGAATCTGTGCATCGCGCGCATTGGGCACAAACCGTACTACCAGTACATGACGTATCATTTTAAATCCTTATTGGTTTGCCAAATCGACGCTCAGTTGTTCGGAAAGGAACTGGGTGAATGCTTGCCAAGACTGCTTGTCGGCTTGTTCGCGATAACGCTCCGAGCCAAAGACAGTAAAGGCATGGGGCGCCCCAGCATATACTTGCGACCAGTAATCAAGGTTGGCGGCTTCAAGTTCGTTAATCAGCTGCGCAAATTCACTCATGGGAACGGCTTTATCCGCACCACCGTGAGCAATAAAAAGTGGCGCAATATCTTGTGAATATGCCTGTCCACTTGGGGTTTCCAAACCACCGTGAAAACTGGCATAACCACTGACTGGCATCTGCTGCGGATTGCGTGCAAGTTCGAGTGTCACTGTTCCGCCAAAGCAATATCCTGCCACCACGGGCGCCTCAATTCCTTGCGACTGTGCCGCTGCCATGCCCGCTTGAATTAAGGTTTGCATCCGTGCTCTATCTTTATAAAGCGCGCCTGTCGCTGCTCGCTTCGCCTCTAGTGTTTGAGGCCGATTTCCTTTACCGAACATATCGAGCGCAAAAACACGATACCCCATTTCCGCCAACATGTCTGCTCGTTGCTGTTCATACTCGGTTAGGCCGTCCCAGTCATGGATAATCACCACACTGCCCTTTTCAACCGAGCTAGGAGTCGCTAAATACCCGGAAAACATCTCATTGCCCAATTGATACTCTATCTGCTCTCCCGCCAATACCGGAAGTGAGAATAGACATGTTACTGCCACTAGACATCGCATTGTTTGTTTCATCATTTCATCCTTGATTGGCCTAGGTATGGGTGGTGTTCAGTGCATGGTCTCTTTACTATAGACACAGGTTCATCGTTTATTGGAAATCAAATGTCTGAACAGGGTCATAAAAAACGCCAACAAAAACTCAAAGAAATGGTTGATGCCCGCGTAGAAGCGGCTCAGCAAGAAAAAGGATTACTGCTGATAATTACGGGGAATGGAAAAGGCAAATCAACCTCTGCCTTCGGTACAGTAGCACGAGCAACGGGCCACGGGCTCAAATGCGGGGTGGCGCAGTTTATAAAGGGAACGTGGGCATGTGGCGAGCGCGATCTGCTATCGCAGCATGGCGTTGACTTTCACGTGATGGGCACCGGATTTACATGGGACACCCAAGATAAAACCGCCGATACGGAAGCCGCGCAGCAAATCTGGCAACACTGCCAAGCCATGCTGGCTGATCCAAACTACGACTTGGTCGTCCTTGACGAGATCACCTATATGATCACCTATGGTTATATTCAACTAGAAAGCGTGGTCGCCGCATTGCAGGCAAGGCCCGCCGACCAATCGGTGATTATCACCGGGCGAGGTGCCCACCGCCAGTTGGTAGATATGGCCGATACGGTCTCAGAAGTCCGTAACGTAAAGCATGCGTTTGATGCTGGGATCAAAGCGCGCCAAGGTATCGACTGGTAGTACTGGTTTTCGCCATAAAAAAATGGGCGAATACGCCCATTTTTATTTATGGTGCTGACCAACCTCAGGAGGCTGAACGGACCTTTGCCTGTTGTTCCTCATTCGGGTAGCAATCTTTTTGATTACACAACAACGCATCAATCGACTGGTCGCCGAGTAAGCGCCGCCAGAGGGCAGGGATAGTGCGTGGCAAGACCGGCCCTGGCTCTAGCTGACGCGGCGGAACAGGGCGCCATTCTCCTTGGTCACTTTGCTCGGCAAGCAAAAACTGGAACGGCCGATAGTTCGCCATACCTAATCGCAGGTCTGTAACAACTTGCTGCCCCCCACGATTTTCATAGCGTAAAAAGTCCCGCGCAAAAAAGCGCAAGGCGGTCAATGATTCTGACTCCGCCAACGGCCATCCTTGCTGCTCAAACGCCATCCAATCGATCTCAGGTGTTTTATCCAATCGCGAGGCAAGCCCTTCCCAATAGGTCTGCTCCCCTCTTACCACAATACGCCAAAGCACCGTATTAAAGGGCGTAGGGGTAATAAACATAGGCTTTCCCGCCAGCTCAGTGCCTTGGGTTTGTTGTGCCACGCGCGCTTTTATTTGCTCAAGCTGATACACAGAACTTAATAAATAAAGACTCGAGGCGATCAGTCCAATCACGCATAGCCTTGCTGCGTTGGCCCTCCATACTAGGGCCGCAAGCACACCGATAAGCAATGGCAGCGTATACAAGGGGTCGATGATAAAGATACTGGCGACCGCAACAGGCGGCTTATCCAGCGGCCAAAAAAGTTGCGTACCATACGCCGTCATAGAATCAAGCAATGGATGGGTAACCAACACACTGATCACCAGCACCATCAGCTGCCATAAAGGCCATGTTTTATTACTCAAGCGCCACCACAGTGCCGCTATCGCGACACCCAAGGGCGGTAACACAAACAGTGAATGGCTAAAGCCACGGTGGTTGACGGTATTCGCTACCGGATCGCCGTAATCAATCACGACGTCGAGATCCGGTAAGGTTCCTAACAGTGCCCCCGCCAAGAGCACCTTAGGGCTGCAGCGTCGGCCTGCAACTACACCCGCGACAGCCGCCCCCAAGGCAGCTTGTGTTACAGAATCCATATCCGATATCTGTCCTTTGTCCTGTTTGTATTAGATAGCTTGGTGCCGCATAAAGCGATCATTGAAACAGGTTGAGTAACTTGTCAGCCGCCTCTTTCACTTTCTCGTCATCCGCTTTATCCCCGAGTAGTTTTTTAATGCCGCGTTGCGCTTCTTTGCGCGCTTTCTCTTCCAGCACTTTATTGCTACTCAATAGCTTTTTAATGTCGAGTTTGTAACTTGGCGCCTGCCATGTTCCCGCAACATCGACCGGAATGGTCACATCTCGCAACTCATCGATGTCTTTGCCGCCTTGGCCTTTGCTGGTCTCGACCACAGAGGTATACACCGCAAAATCGAGCGTCTCTTTCAATAAATCTGTCTGCCCTTCACTGCGTACACGCAGCGCAGGCGCTTCCAGCAATAAATCGTTGGTCCGCGCCATCCCATTTCCAAGCACAAAGCTCGCGGTCAGCGCACTGAAGTCTGTTTTACGGACTTCGTCAACATATGCCGACTTCTTACCTTTGAGCGTTGCCTTGGCTTCACGCAGCATCTGGGCCAGATTGATCCCATTGATTGCACCGTCTTCAAAGAAGATCGCAACACGGCCATTGATGGCTTTACGCAATGCATAAGGAGATAGCCCCTTACCTTGTACATTGACGTCAACGTTTCCTTTACCTGCTAATAGATCAACTTCGGCAGCGTCTTGAAGTAGCGGCAGCACCTCGATACCACGCGCCCGCTTGCTGACCTCGTACCGTGCCGGCGAGACCGACGCATCCAATACCGCACTGGTCGATACCGTGCCTTGATAGGCCTCTGTCACAAAGCGCGATAAGGTGACTTTACCCCGGTTAATGGTTACTTCGGCTTCAGTTTGACCGAGTTCGACATTAGCGACTTTGAGTCCTTGAAGTGCAAGGGTTCCCGCTACATCCAATTGTTGTAGCGCGGATAGATCAGGCTCTTCTCGACTCAATGCTGGCGTGGTTTGCGCTTGTGGGGCAGCCGATGATGAAGACGCCGAAGCGGCATTGCCTTTATCTTGTTGCGGCGCCTCTGTCGTCGTGGGCAGCAATGCATCCACATCAATGCGGTTAGTGTTCAGCGCAAAACGAACTTGGGGAATATCAGTGAGCTTGACGGCTACTTTGCCATCCACGATCACTTGGTCGGTGTTTAAACGGCCGACAAGATCCGTCACCGTGACCGCATTCGCGTCCATATCATAATCAATATCCGCTGCCAGCTGCTGCGTGATTGACTGATTAGGCACCGCCTCACCCGAGACCTTAGTCAACATATCCAGCCCTTGAATCGCAAACTGCTTCAAAGACGACGCAACCGTGACTTGCGCTTTACCCGACGTTTCCACGTCCATATCCGCCGTCTTTAACTTGGCGTTAAACCCAAGCGCTGAAGCTTCACCCAGCGCAAAACTTTCTAAGGTAAGATTCGCTTCGCTCAGTGTCACATCTCCCGACTGCGCAGATAACGTCATCGCAAACTGACGTAACTGACTTTGCATGGGATCCGTCATCAGTTTCACATCGCCTTGGCCTTGTAGGGAAAAGGTATCTGCATTTTGGCTTCCCACCAGCGAAACGCTTACCGGCGTCCACACCGCCGGTGCCAAATTGCCAATCTCTACATTCACCTCATCAAGGCGTGTCTGTGTACTCGCTTGATCATCTTTGAGCAGCACACTGGCATTACTGACACGCAACCCTTGTAGCCTTATATCCCAGCCAGCAGCCGGTGTTTCGGCTGGTGATGCTGAGTTGCTCGGTGTCACAGGTGTGCTTTCCGTGGTGGTTTCAGACTCGGCTTGCTGTGGGGTAAGGTTAGTTTCACCATTGGCAAGCGTTTGGACAAAAATACGCGGGTCTTGCAGTAAAATTTCACCCACATGGAGCTGCTGAGACAGTAAAGGCAACACATCAATAGACATTTGCGCGCGAGACAGCGCGAGCAAGTTTGGCTCATCAAACCCAGGGCGGTTTTTCACCGCCACATCCGCCACTGAGAAGCCCAAGCTCGGCCAAAACTGCCAATCGATATCACCATCAATGACCAAATCAAAGCCAGTTTGCTGCTTTACTTGTTCAACCAACATCGGCTTAAATTGATTCGGGTTAATGGTGGCGACAACGGCGGCCAGACCGCCGATAAGGATGACCAGTAACCCAGCCACTATCGCCGCAATTTTCTTTACCATCACTGTATGCTCCTTGTTCGCGTGGCGAAAATAACGCGTTATATTTGATAGCGTTATCGACCACAGTTCGACAATCTGGTTCCATTTCATCAAAAAATGCGCCCTTAGGCGCATTTTGATAGTTAAGCCTTATCTTGGCTAATTCGCGAGGCGACCGCCCCTTGTTGGTTCTTATATTTGGCGTTATCACGCTTATTATAGGGTTGCTCTGCCGGACCTGACATAGGCTCAAAACTAAGCGCGCCGATGGGCATGCCCGGGCGCAGCGCAAGCGGCAAACGGCCATTATTATAAAACTCTAACACAATGCGGCCCGACCAACCTGGATCGATACGATGCGCGGTCACATGCACCATCAGTCCCAAACGCGCCAATGATGAACGGCCATCAAGCCAGCCAACAATATCATCGGGTAGAGTCACGGATTCATGAGTGACGGCCAGAGCCAGCTGCCCGGGGTGCAAATAAAATGCCTCTCCTTCAGCAACCTCGATTTCATCACTCATCACCTTTTCGAGTTGCGCATTGACCTCTTCTTTTGGGCCAGACAAATCGATGTATGGGGCGCCATGATCATTAAAGACACGAAATTGGTTACCTAGGGTCACATCAGCCGTGACACCTGAAATCGATGCATCAGCCGGACGCGGATCAATTTTGATGCGGCCATCATCGAGGTGCTCTTTGATATGCCTGTCGCACAGTCGCATCGGGGTTCCTCACTGTAGATGGTTTTAGAACACGGCACCACGCAAGGTCGCATGTGCCGCTATTCGCTAGATTATCGGTTGATTTACGCTTTTAGCAAACGGGCAATATGCGCTTTTAGCACATCAATGGCAATCCGGTTTTTACCCCCGCGAGGCACAATGATGTCTGCATATTGTTTTGACGGCTCAATAAACTGCATAAACATAGGGCGGACCGTCTTTTGATATTGCTCCATGACAGAATCCATGGTGCGGCCACGCTCGGCAACATCACGTTTCATGCGGCGTAGCAAACAGATATCAAGTGGGGTGTCCATAAAGACGCTAGCGTGGATCAAATTGCGAAGACGAGGATCGGTGAGCAGCAGAATACCTTCGAGGATAATGACTTTTTTCGGGGTCATCGTCGTGGTTTCCGCCATTCGGGTGTGCTCAGAATAACTATATACCGGCACATCAACCGACTGACCGGCGACCAATGCTTCCAAATGCTCACACAACAGATCGTGATCCAGTGCCTGTGGGTGGTCATAATTCGTTTTTACGCGCTCTTCCATGCTGAGGTGGCTTTGATCGCGGTAGTATCTATCTTCCGTGATCACGCCGATTTGATGATCGCCGACTTTTTCCTTTAATTCCTTATAAATGGTGCTGGCGATAAGGCTTTTACCGGATGCAGAGGCGCCTGCGATGCCGATAATAACGCAGTGGTGGTTGTTATCACTCATAATATGAATACCCAGAGGAAACTTGGCGGAATCAACATAAACCGCCTGATTATAGGGAGTTGAGCCGGCTGGCGCCAGCGAAAATCTTGCTTGATCGCCACATCAGCCGGCATTCGCGTCTCAACAGTGGTCCGTGCTCAACCTCTAGGGCAAGGTTTGTATAGCTATCTGTTCAGGGCGCGTTTCACCTTGCCAATACAGTTTACTCGCCACGGTGCTCGCCATATCACGATACGCATTGGTGTGCTCACTCTCAGGACGTGCCACCACACTTGGCTTTCCGCTATCAATGTCTTCACGAATGGATACATGCAATGGTACCTGCGCCAAAACTGGCGTGCCTTGCTGCTTCGCCATTTTTTCAGCGCCACCCGTACCAAAAATTGCCTCATGATGCCCACAGTTCGAACAAATGTGATAGCTCATGTTCTCCACCACCCCTAATACAGGGACCGAGACTTTCTCAAACATCGCCACGCCTTTTATCGCATCGGCGAGTGCGAGGTCTTGCGGAGTCGTCACGACCACCGCGCCGTTTACCGGGAACTGTTGTGCCAAACTTAATTGGATATCCCCCGTCCCCGGTGGCATATCTACCACCAAATAATCCACGTCAGGCCAGCGGGTTTCATTGATTAATTGAGCGAACGCTTTCGACGCCATCGGACCACGCCAGACTGTCGCGTTGTCGGCCGGTACAAGATAGCCAATCGAATTCGAGACAATGCCATAGCGCGACACAGGCTCCATCAGTTTGCCATCGTGGGTTTGCGGTTCGCTATGCTGTGCACCGAGCATGAGAGGCACCGACGGTCCGTAGATATCTGCATCCAACAGCCCCACACTTGCCCCTTCTGCGTGCAACGCGAGCGCTAAGTTCACTGCTGTGGTGGACTTACCAACGCCCCCTTTTGCCGAACTGACCACAATCAGATTTTTCACCCCTTTTACCGGCGCTTTGTCACCGGCTTTCAGCGGAGCGACGCGCTGGGTCAATGAAAACTGGCTTGCGTTTTCCGGTACCTGTACGGCGAGCCAGTCAGATAGCGCTTGAATGATTGACCCCGCGGCAAAAGGAAACACCACCTCAATACTGTTTTCATGACCCTTGACCCAATGCGGCTGGCTGGCCCATTGGTCGATCAACCCCGGATGAGAGAATTGATTGAGTAATGTCACCGCTGCGTCTTGGCTCATCACTGATGCCGCTTTTTTCGTTGATTTGTTCTTTTTGCCGCCAAAAAACATGCTTCACCGTCCAATTTATTCATTATTTGGGTCCGCGTCCCTAACCAATTATGCGTAAACGCCTTATGACACGGCCTTGCTCTAGGCAAGGCATATCGTATCAGGTAAGATTTCCGCAATCATTCCATTCATATCATAAGAGCGAACAAACAAGATTATGGCTGCAAACCCACGTAAAATTTTGGTGACCTGTGCGCTGCCTTATGCGAACGGCTCAATCCATTTGGGCCACATGCTCGAGCATATTCAGGCAGATGTATGGGTCCGCTATCAGCGCCTGCGCGGCAATACTACTCACTTTATTTGTGCCGACGATGCTCACGGCACGCCTATTATGTTGAAAGCGCAGCAAATGGGTGTGGAGCCCGAAGCCATGATCGCCGATGTGCAAAAAGAGCATAAAGCCGACTTTGATGGCTTTAACATCAGCTTTGATAACTATCACAGCACGCACAGCGAAGAAAACCGCGAGTTGGCGTCATTCATTTACACCCAATTGCGCGATAAAGGCTATATCACCAGCCGTACGATTTCACAGCTGTTCGATCCTGAAAAAGAAATGTTCTTACCGGATCGTTTCGTCAAAGGTGAGTGCCCGAAATGTCACGCTGACGACCAATATGGCGATAACTGTGACAACTGTGGCGAAACCTATGCACCGACGGAGCTCATTAATCCTCGCTCGGCGGTCAGCGGTGCCACCCCTGTGATGCGCGACTCTGAGCACTTTTTCTTTGATTTGCCGCAGTTTGAGCAAATGCTGAATACCTGGACTAAATCAGGTGCGCTGCAAAGCGAAATTGCCAACAAAATGAACGAGTGGTTCGAAACCGGTCTGCAACAGTGGGATATCTCGCGTGATGCGCCTTATTTTGGTTTTGAGATCCCAGACCAGCCCGGTAAGTTCTTCTACGTTTGGCTCGACGCCCCGATTGGTTACATGGGCTCGTTCAAAAACTATTGCAACAAGCACAACGACATCGACTTTGACGAGTACTGGAAAGAAAACAGCGAGGCAGAGCTTTATCACTTTATCGGTAAAGACATCGTCTATTTCCACAGCTTGTTCTGGCCGGCGATGCTGGACGGCGCTGGATTCCGTAAGCCAAACAACGTCTTTGTGCATGGCTATGTAACAGTAAACGGCGCGAAAATGTCCAAATCGAAAGGGACATTTATCAAAGCCAGCACTTATCTAAAACATCTCGATCCTGAGTGTTTGCGTTACTATTACGCCGCGAAGCTAAACAGCCGTATTGATGATCTTGACCTGAGCTTGGATGATTTTATCCAACGCGTAAACTCAGACATCGTCAATAAAGTGGTCAACCTTGCTTCGCGCAACGCAGGCTTTATTAGCAAGCGTTTCGATGGCCAATTAGCCGATACCTGTGCTGAGCCTGAGCTTTATCAGTCATTTGTTGACAAAGCCGAGCACATTGGTGAGCTCTACGAAGCACGCGAATACAATCGCGCTATTCGCGAGATCATCGCATTGGCAGACAAAGCAAACCAGTATGTCGACGAGAAAGCCCCTTGGGTGGTTGCCAAAGAAGAAGGCAAAGACGCCGAGCTTCAAGCCATTTGCTCTGTCGGCATTAACCTATTCCGCGTGCTCATGACGTATCTGAAACCTGTGATGCCTCAGCTTGCAGAGCGTTCAGAAGGATTCTTGAATGACACCCTGACTTGGGAAAGCATTGCTCAGCCACTGACAGGCCACGCCATTAGCAAGTTCAAAGCGCTGTTTAGCCGTATCGATCCGAAAGCGGTGGATGCCATGATTGCCGACAGCAAAGAAGATGTCGCGGCGGAAGAGGCAGAAAAAGCGAAAGCGCAAGGTCCTTTAGCGGATGATCCTATCGCTGAGGAAATTGAGTTTGGCGATTTTGCAAAAGTCGATCTGCGTGTGGCTAAAATTTTGGAATGTGAATCCGTGCCTAAAGCGGACAAGCTGCTCAAGTTTAAGCTCGATATTGGTGGTGAAACTCGCCAAGTGTTCTCTGGGATTAAATCGGCTTACAAGCCTGAGGATTTAGTCGGTAAACACACGGTAATGGTCGCAAACTTGAAGCCACGTAAAATGAAATTTGGCATGTCAGAAGGCATGATCCTCGCCGCAGGACCGGGTGGCAAAGAGTTGTGGATCCTTGAACCACACGAAGGCGCCCAAGCGGGCATGCGTGTGATGTAAGCCAAGACTCACTGGCACCGCGCCACCTTGCGGTGCTGAGATGAACGTAAAAGAGAGCCTTGATGGCTCTCTTTTTTATGCGCGCTTTTTATCAGGTATCAGTGAAACAGTCGCCAATGCGTCAAAATAGTGCATCACTTCACCAGCACAGTGCGAAAACGGCGCAGTTTTCTTTCATTGTCGGCTGCCTAGCCCCTTGCACAGGGCGTGATAAATCTCTCATTTTAGGCACGATTCCTGCTGGATAACTCATATCAGCGACTGAAACGCAGGGAGCGACTATGGAATGGCTATTAATGGTAGGAACATTAGCATTGAGCATCGCGGTGGTGGTAGCGGTACAGCTCTTCCGTCAGCGCCCAGATTTGCACTTACACCAACTGCATGAACTACGTGTGCTGTTACAGCATGCTCAGCACCTAGCCACCCAATCCAGTATTAGCTCAGACGACTACCAAGTGCTGTTAAGCCAAACGCGTCACCTTCACCAACTGGCTCCCCAAGCACAGAAGCCGATGTATCGAGTCTTTTTTCATCACCTTCATGCCTTACCATCTTACGACAACGACACCCAAACCCGTATGAAAAATCGGGCATTGCAGCATATCGTCTACTTGGTGGATGAAGCAGTCCCGCCCGCATTGATCGCGCAACGCGACGACACCCGTTTGGAGGCTTATCAGCAACTTTGGTATACCATTTTAGAACTACTGCAAGCGAGACAGCGTTACAGCCATGCGGCATATCAAGAGCAACAATCTGTGCGCAATGCCCAGCAATCTCTTACCTTACACCAGCAAATACTCGCGAAGCGCTTACGCCAGCTACAGGCTTTGTCATTGGCCGACGACATCCAGCGAGAGATAGCAGAGGTGTTAAACCAGCTCGCGCAGTCAGAACAACTGCCCTTTGAGCATAAAGTTGCGCTATCGCAGCGTGTAAACCGAATTATGCTTCACGTGCTCGACAGCTTTATCGCACGTGTACTGACGCGCTATCCCTGCCAACAGGATGATGCACTTAGCCCCATCGCGCCGTTTCCTCAGTCAGGTTCGGGGCAATGACCTGCCTCACCAGCGTGTCGTCACCCCAATAAAAAAGGGCCGGCAATCATGCCGACCCTTTGTTCTTTAACCCTGACTCACTTCATTAGCCAATGTGCGTTTGACCGCCCATGTATGGACGCAATACCTCAGGGATTTCAATGCGGCCATCTGCTTGTTGGTAGTTTTCTAAAATAGCTACCAGAGTACGACCAATGGCCAAGCCAGAACCGTTCAAAGTATGCAACAGCTCAGGTTTTTTCTCGCCTTTGCGGCGGAAACGCGCCTGCATACGGCGTGCTTGGAAATCCATGGTGTTTGAGCACGATGAAATCTCACGGTAGGTGTTTTGTGCTGGCAACCAGACTTCTAGGTCGTAGGTTTTCGCCGCGCCAAAGCCCATATCGCCCGTACACAGTAACACTTTACGATATGGCAGGTTAAGCAGTTGCAACACCTTCTCTGCATCCGCAGTGAGTGATTCAAGCGCTTGCATAGAATCTTCTGGCTTAACGACTTTGACCAGTTCAACTTTATCAAACTGGTGCATACGAATCAGGCCACGGGTATCGCGACCATAGGAGCCAGCTTCTGAACGGAAACACGGTGTGTGTGCCGTCATGCACAGCGGCAAATCGGCCTCGTCAACGATTTCATCACGCACCATGTTAGTCAGCGGTACTTCCGCGGTTGGGATCAAAGACATGCCAACCCCTTCTTCGGTGGCCGGCTTGGTGTTAAACAAATCTTCACCAAATTTCGGCAACTGACCCGTACCATAAAGGCTGTCAGCATTGACCAAGTAAGGCACATACATTTCGGTGTAACCGTGCTCGTTGGTGTGCAAATCGAGCATAAACTGGGCCAAGGCACGATGCATACGCGCCATCTGCCCTTTCATCACAATGAAGCGTGAGCCTGACAGTTTCACCGCACTGGCGAAATCAAGCCCGCCAGAAAGTTCGCCCAAATCAACGTGATCTTTGATTTCAAAATCAAACTGACGCGGCTCACCCCAACGAGATACCTCTAGGTTTTCAGACTCGTCTTTACCCGTTGGGACTTCATCGGCTGGCAAGTTTGGCACCGCCATTACCACGTCGTTCACTTTCTGTTGCAGTTCAGCCAGCTCGGCTTTTGCAGCGTCCAGCTCGTCACCCAAGTTCGCGACTTCTGCTAGTAGTGGCGCAATGTCCTCACCCTTCGCTTTAGCCTGGCCAATGGACTTCGATCGGGAGTTACGCTCTGCTTGCAATTGTTCGGTGCGAATCTGCAGGGATTTACGTTGTTCCTCGAGTTCACGTATAGCGTCAACATCGAGCGTAAAGCCACGACGAGCGAGTTTTTGAGCCGTTTCTTCCAGCTCAGTTCGAAGTAATTTGGAATCCAGCATGCTAATCCTGTGCTTTCGGGTTGATTAGTTGATTATCACTTGTCATCACGATTTGAAGACAAGCTGCGATCGTGCGTATTGTATAACGCGATTGGCCGAGGGTGACCGTGGATGTCACCACTACTAGGCGACTGCGCCTTCATGGTGCAGCCGGACTTTAAACCTTACCCAAAAAGGGTGAAGTTGCCTAGCGCTTTTGCGGGCTTTTTGCGTCAAGCTCGTCCAGAAAGGCGAGCTTTTCAGCGATTTTAATTTCTAGCCCGCGATTAACGGGCTGGTAATAACGCACATCACTGACTTCATCGGGCAAATAACGCTCACCAGCGGCGTAGGCATTCGGTTCATCATGGGCATAACGATACCCGTCGCCATGTCCCAAACTTTCCATCAGGGCCGTCGGTGCATTGCGAAGGTGCATAGGGACAGGCGCATTCGCCGTCGCTTTTGCATCGCGAAGCGCTTGTTTCCACGCGGTGTAGACTGCATTGCTTTTAGGAGCACAGGCAAGATACACCGCCGCTTGTGCGATCGCGCGTTCACCTTCCGCCGGCCCGACTCGGGTAAAGCAATCCCATGCGTTCAATGCAACCTGCATGGCACGCGGATCGGCGTTACCTACATCTTCAGAGGCGATCGCTAACAATCGACGCGCCACGTACAAGGGATCACCACCCGCGGACACGATACGGGCATACCAGTACAAGGCGGCATCTGGGTTAGAGCCGCGCACGGACTTATGAAATGCTGAAATGAGGTCATACCATGCGTCGCCTTGCTTATCGAACTGTGCCACCTTCTCCCCAGCGACGTCTTTCAGCATCGCCATGGTCACCGAGCCATCAGCCATATCGGCTAACATTTCCAGCAGGTTCAAAGCCATGCGCGCATCGCCACTACAGGTGTCCGCCAGAGCGTCTTTCACTCCCGTATCAAAACGTAGCTCTCGCTCACCGAGCCCTCGGTTTTTATCCGCCAAAGCTTGGTCAATCACCGCAATCAAATCATCACGCTCAAGCGCACTCAGCCGGTACACCCGCGCACGAGATAGCAAGGCGTTGTTTAGCTCAAAAGAGGGGTTTTCAGTCGTGGCACCAATAAAGGTGACTGTCCCCGCTTCAACATGCGGTAAAAACGCGTCTTGTTGGCTTTTGTTGAAACGGTGAACCTCATCAACAAACAGGACAGTACGTACTCCGGCTTGTTTATTCTGCTCTGCACGCACAATTGCATCGCGAATTTCTTTCACGCCCGAGGTGACCGCAGACAATCGTTCGATTTCCGCATTGGCTTGACGAGCAGCGATATCTGCCAAGGTGGTTTTGCCTGTGCCCGGTGGACCCCAAAAAATCATTGAATGCAGACTGCCAGATTCGATGGCGCGGCGAAGAGGCTTGCCCTCGGCCAATAAATGCTGCTGGCCAATGTACTGATTTAACGAAACCGGCCGCATGCGAGCAGCAAGCGGCCGAAAGTCGTCAGCAAAATCTAGCGGTAGTGTCGACAATCTTCTCTCCCGTGATTAACGCGGCTGACGTTGATCATCCACCAGCACCGAGTCCGGTGGTGTAAATTCAAACAAGGATGCATCCGGTGCCTGACGACTAAACTGGCTGAGCGTGAATTGGCTTTGCTGTCCATCTTGCTCGGTCACCCGAAAATGAGTCAGGGTTCCATCCGGTTTTACCGTCACGGCAAAGGTGCCAATACTCCCTACCGTTTTTGGGGTCAGGGTAAAGGTGTCACCTTGCTGGGTAATGGTATACGTCTGCCAATCGTCTGGCTGATTGCGGGTTAACAACACAAACGGAGTTTGTGCAGTCGCATCGTCTAACCACATCGCAGTGACTTGCTCGACAAACGGGCTGTAGTACCACAATGTTTCCCCATCAGAGATCATGATATTTTCATCGGGTGTGGTCGTGGTCCAATTGAACAAGTTGGGACGTTCAATGGATAGTCGTCCTTTTGCAGCGTGGATCTGCTCTCCTTCAGGGCTGATCACGACCTGTTCAAAATTGGCGCTAAAGGCATCCACCTTACTCAATCGGTCCATTAGCTGTTGCTGGGCTGTTGATTGCGCTTGAACGGCAACTGCAAACATCAGCGTCAGCATCGCGATGAGGTGGCGATAAAAAGCTTTCATTTTCATACAACGTCCATCTGATTACGCTTTCGGTGGCGGCGGCGCCAACACTTCTCGGTTACCGTTGTGGCCCGGTGAACTTACGACACCGTGTGCTTCCAGTTGTTCCACAATTCGAGCCGCGCGGTTATAGCCAATTTTAAAGCGGCGTTGCACCCCTGATACAGAGCCACGGCGGCTTTCGGTGACAAACTCAACCACTTGGTCAAACAGCTGATCCAGCTCTTCGCCGTCTGCGCCCGTCGGCGTTTCTCCCGGCAATAAGCTATCGGACCCCTGATCGCCATGAGTGATCTCTTCGAGATACTGCGGCTTACCGCGCGCTTTCCAGTTATTCACCACACGGTGCACTTCTTCGTCACTGACAAACGCGCCGTGCACACGGATAGGATGGTTAGAGCCGTTGGGCATGAACAACATATCCCCCATGCCTAACAGCGACTCTGCACCCCCTTGGTCCAAGATGGTGCGCGAGTCAGTTTTCGTGGAGACGGTGAAAGCCATCCGGGTCGGAATGTTCGCTTTGATAAGGCCGGTGATCACATCAACGGATGGGCGCTGGGTGGCAAGCACTAGGTGAATACCCGCGGCGCGGGCCTTTTGCGCCAAACGGGCGATCAGCTCTTCCACTTTTTTGCCCACCACCATCATCAAATCGGAAAACTCATCAACGACCACGACGATATAGGGCAGCTTCTCAAGCGTAGGAGCCGTTTCATCCATGCTATCACTCGGCTTCCAGAGTGGGTCTGGAATCGGGTTATTCGCCGCCTCAGCGGCTTTGACTTTCTCGTTAAAACCTTTGAGGTTACGGACACCTAACGCCGACATTAGCTTGTAGCGTCGCTCCATCTCGCCAACACACCAGCGCAATGCATTGCCCGCATCCTTCATGTCGGTGACCACTTCGGTGAGCAAGTGCGGGATCCCCTCATACACGGAAAGCTCCAGCATTTTCGGGTCGATCATGATAAAGCGGACATCTTCGGGTGCCGCTTTGTAAAGCATACTGACGATCATGACGTTCACACCCACCGACTTACCCGAGCCAGTCGTACCGGCGACCAGTAAGTGAGGGGCTTTGCCTAAATCGGTCACAATCGCTTCACCGGCAATGTCTTTTCCTAACACCACAGAAATCGGCGACTTGCTGTTCTTAAAGCGCTCGCTACCAACCACTTCCGACATAAAGACGGTCTCGCGGTTTTCATTGGGTAGCTCGAGTCCGATATAAGGTTTACCTGGGATCACTTCCACTACCCGCACCGCGGTGGTCGACAAAGAACGCGCTAAGTCTTTCGACAATCCAGAAATGCGCGACACTTTGACACCCGGCGCTAAGTCCAGCTCAAAACGCGTAATCACGGGGCCGGGATAAACCCCCACAACACGCGCTTGGATTTTATAATCCTCAAGTCGTGCTTCGACTAACCGCGCGATTTGTTCAAGTTCTTCCCGTGTCGCCTGTGAAGCGGTTTTTCGCGCAGGATCAAGCAAATCTAAGGTCGGGAAAGGCTCGGCAGGTTTTGGCAAGTTTGGCTCATCTTTGACTAAGAAAGGATGATCGAGCCCAGCAGCCTGTTGCTGGGCTTGCTGCGCTTTACGAATCGTTTCTTGGAACGGATCTTCATCGTCCTCAGCCGCCCCAGCGGCTTGCTCGGCACGCTCTAACTCAGACAAACCGTCTTGATTGCCATAGGTGGTTTCATGAGATACCGGCTCACTCGCCACCTCTTCACTTTCGTCACTTCCATCGCTGGATGCATCGGTCTCTTGCCACGGCGGTAATGTTTCATCCTCCGGCGCGTCATCCGGCAGCGGTACGTTCGGTTGGGTTGGTTCGTCTTCTGGCTCGACAACCCCTTGCCACTGTCCAAAGTTAGGCTCAGGGTCATCCCGTGTTTTGCCATCGTCATCGGCGGGTAAGGCTTGTCCCCCAAAGATAATCGGCGTGCTTGGTGCGGCTGATGCCCTATCCTCTGGGACTTCTTGCACACTCGGAGACGGGGTGAAGCGGCGCAAATCACTTAATTCCATCGGCTCTGCCGCGTCAGTCACCTTGTCTGACTCGGTGACGGTTTGTGCAGCAGGCTTGCCAAGCTCAGTCACCTTATCGCCACGGAGGCGGTTAACCAACCAAGTAGTGGCCTTTAAGGTCACCGACCCTAGATTATCCACAATGCTTAGCCAAGAGATCCCAGTAAACAATGTAAACCCTGCAGCCCAACAAAACAGCATCACCAATGTGGTGCCTAGTACGTTAAGCAGTGGCAATGCCAAACTGTTGGTGACATCGCCCATCACTCCCCCAGAGGAGAAATGCCAAAAATCATCAAAATTGAGATCGGCTAGCGAACAACTGGTTAGGAATAGAACGAAAAGCCCTAAGATCCTCGCGGCTAAAATCGTGTAGTTGAGTGGCTCGTCGTCGCCACGGCGGCGCAAGAAAACCCAACCACCCAGCATGGCAGCTGGCGGTAATGGGTAGGCCAAAATACCGAATGAGAAAAAGAGGCTGTCGGCGACCCACGCCCCTAACGAACCTGCCGCATTATGCACATCACCGTGCCAAGCAGTTTGTGACCAAGAGGGATCAGCCGGATTAAAAGACAGCAACGCAACCATCACAAAGACGGCCGCTGCCAGCACCAAGATAAAGCCACACTCTTTCAAACGCTGAGCGCCATCCAATCGCACCTTGGGCTGAGCCGATTTGGGCTCACGACGCAAAGAAAACTCCATCATCACCTGTTTAATACTTTTCGTTATTCGCATTCCCCACCATGGTTTGAGGTTTGCATTCGCCACTGCACTGACTTTACCACATTCGTGCCTGAACAGCAGGCATGATGCGAGTCAGCGATGAATCTTTACCGAGATATCACATAATTGTTGCTGATTAAGGCAAAAAAGAAACCGAGCACGGTGGCTCGGTTTCATCGTTTGGGGATCGACACCCATGTCGCGATTGGCAAACAGGTTTAGCGGGTGCGAATCACCAAATGATTGCTCTGCTTCACCTCTTCCATTACCACATAGGTGCGTGTGTCATTCACACCGGGCAAACGCAGCAAGGTTTCACCCAATAACTTGCGATATGCCGACATATCAGCTACTCGTGTTTTAAGTAAGTAGTCAAAATCACCGGAGACAAGATGACATTCTTGGATGTCTTCCAGTGTTTGAACCGCTTTATTGAATTGCTCAAACACATCTGGTGCGCCACGGTTCAAAGTGATTTCGACAAACACCAGCAATGATGCGTCGAGAAACTGGGGATTGAGCAGCGCCGTATAGCCAGTGATATAGCCTTGGCGCTCCAAGCGACGGACACGTTCGAGACAGGGGGTAGGAGAAAGACCGACTCGTTTAGATAACTCAACGTTTGAAACACGCCCATCCTTTTGGAGCTCATTCAGGATGTTGCGGTCAATGCGGTCCAATTCCTTGGAGGGCTTTTTTTTGGTATCTACCATTTTTTATTCCACCTTGTTACTTCCTTGCAAAAAGATATACCGAATTAAATAACATCTTTATAAATTTTAGCATCAAATGCTGATTTTTTCCCTTTATACTAGCCTGAAAATTGACAATATCAACAACTAGCCAGCCGATAACACTGAATAAACAAGAGGTGACAGCATGATCATTGGCGTTCCAAAAGAGATCAAAAACCATGAATACCGCGTTGGGATGGTTCCAGCAAGTGTCCGCGAACTCATTTCTCACGGCCACTCCGTTTACGTAGAGACCAACGCTGGTAACGGTATTGGCTTCTCTGACGACGACTACAAAGCCGCCGGCGCATCTATCCTTCCTACCGCAGCTGACGTGTTCGCCAAGGCCGAGATGATTGTTAAAGTCAAAGAGCCGCAAGCAGTTGAGCGTGCCATGCTCCGTGAAGGACAGATTTTATTCACCTATCTGCATCTTGCACCAGATTTTCCACAAACAGAAGACTTAATTAAGAGTAAAGCCGTCTGTATCGCCTATGAAACCGTAACAGATTCTAAAGGTCGATTGCCACTCCTTGCACCTATGTCTGAGGTAGCGGGCCGTATGTCTATTCAAGCAGGTGCACAAGCACTGGAGAAATCACACGGCGGCTCAGGCATGCTACTAAGTGGTGTTCCAGGCGTTGAACCGGCCAAAATCGTAGTACTCGGCGGTGGTGTTGTCGGTTCAAACGCAGCTCGCATGGCCGTTGGCCTACGTGCTGACGTGACTATTTTAGACAAAAATGTCGATACACTGCGTCGTTTGGATGAAGAATTCCAAGGTCGCGCAAAAGTGGTCTACTCCACAGAAGAAACACTGGAGCAACACGTTCTCAATGCTGATCTGGTTATCGGTGCGGTACTGATCCCAGGTGCAGCCGCGCCGAAACTGGTTAACGAAGACCACATCAAGCGCATGAAACCAGGTGCGGCCGTGGTCGATGTTGCCATTGACCAAGGCGGCTGTTTTGCGACATCACACGCGACCACCCATGCGGATCCAACCTACATTGTTGATGATGTGGTTCACTACTGTGTTGCTAACATGCCTGGCGCGGTCGCTCGTACCTCTACCGTTGCTCTCAACAACGCGACCCTGCCTTATATCGTGAAGTTGGCTAACAAAGGCTATCGCGATGCCTTGGTAGAAGATCAACACCTGCGCAATGGTTTGAACGTTATTCATGGTCAAGTCACCATCAAAGAAGTGGCTGAAGGCTTTGAGCTTCCTTACGTTGATGCCATGGACGCATTAAAAGCTGCACATTAATGTGCGTTTTGTACCCTACAATCACAGGGCACCGTCACGGTGCCCTTTCTTTACCCGTCCAATTTACCTACAATCAGGCCATTCAAAACGAACCTCTATCCTGCCCGGAGACGTGAATGAGTAACATTAAGCATGCTAACCTATTGATCCTTGGCTCAGGCCCTGCTGGCTACACCGCTGCTGTTTATGCGGCGCGTGCCAACCTGAATCCAGTCATGATCACGGGTATGCAACAAGGCGGCCAGCTAACCACCACCACAGATGTAGAAAACTGGCCTGGCGATCCAGAAGGCCTCACGGGTCCAGCCTTGATGGACCGCATGAAAGACCATGCGGAGAAATTCGACACCGAGATTATTTTTGATCACGTCAACGACGTTGATCTGTCTCAGCGCCCATTTCGTTTAAAAGGCGACAGTGGCGAATACACCTGCGATGCCTTAATTATTTCGACAGGTGCATCCGCACAATATCTTGGTTTGCCATCAGAAGAAGCCTTTAAAGGCCGTGGTGTCTCCGCCTGTGCAACCTGCGATGGCTTTTTCTATCGCAACCAAAAAGTGGCTGTGATTGGCGGTGGTAATACCGCGGTCGAAGAAGCCTTGTATTTGTCTAACATCGCCTCTGAAGTCCATGTAGTGCACCGCCGTGATAGCTTCCGTGCGGAAAAAATCCTTGTGGATCGCATGATGGACAAAGTTGAGAACGGTAACATCGTTTTACACACTGACCGTGTGCTGGACGAGGTGCTTGGCGATGAAATGGGCGTCACTGCTGTGCGCTTAAAAGACACCCAAAGTGATGCGACAGAAACGCTGGATGTCATGGGCGTATTCGTCGCTATCGGTCATAAGCCAAACACTGACATTTTTGCCGGTCAATTGGAGATGGAAAACGGATACATCAAAGTGGCTTCCGGCCTGAACGGTAACGCCACACAAACCAGCATTGAAGGCGTGTTTGCCGCTGGCGATGTGATGGATCATGTCTACCGCCAAGCGATCACGTCAGCGGGCACCGGCTGTATGGCAGCACTCGATGCTGAGCGCTACCTTGACGGGTTAGCTGAGAAGTAACCCTCGCGCGATCCCACGCAGGCTGCCCCTGAGCAGCCTGCTCTGCCTCACTCGCAGGCCTTTCATAAAACAATAAGACGATATGGATAAATCTAAACAGCGGGCGCTAACGAAATGGCTCAAGTCGCAGAGCGTGTTAGCCAAACCCTGGTTAGTTGCGACGATTGGCATAGCCTTTACATCTGGACTGCTACTCATTGCCCAAGCAGCGCTCCTCGCCCATTTGCTTTATCAGCTCATTATCGAACAAGCCGATAAATACAGTTTACTGCCCAGTTTCATTGGTCTGGGGGCCGTAGTATTACTGCGTGCGGCCTGTAGTTGGGCCAAAGAGCGAACAGGCTATCGCTGTGGCCAAACTATTCGCCACCATATTCGCCAGTTGATCTTGAATCGTCTTCATGAACTCGGCCCCGTGAGTATTCAAGGTCGTCCGGCGGGCAGTTGGGCTAGCTTGCTCCTCGAGCAAGTCGAAGAATTACAGGACTTCTTTGCCCGCTATTTACCGCAAATGGCGATTGCCGTATTGATCCCCGTGGTGATTCTCGTCACCGTGTTCCCGATCAATTGGGCCTCCGGCTTGATATTCTTGATTACCGCACCGCTAGTGCCCTTTTTTATGGCCTTGGTGGGGATCAAAGCCGCCGACGCAAATCGCAAGAATTTCAAAGCACTGCAACGACTGTCAGGCTATTTTTATGACCGTTTGCGTGGCTTACCGACACTGCGACTGTTCAATCGCACTGATGCAGAAGCCGAACAACTGCATCTAGCGTCACACACCTTCCGTAAACGAACCATGGAAGTGCTAAGACTGGCTTTCTTGTCGTCTGCCGTGCTCGAGTTTTTTACGGCCATTTCCATTGCAGTTGTGGCTGTCTATTTCGGTTTCAGTTTCATTGGTGAACTGAACTTTGGCCACTATGGTGCCCCGATATCGCTATTTACTGGCTTATTTGTGCTGGTGCTCGCGCCTGAGTTTTACCAGCCATTACGTGATCTTGGCACGTTTTATCACGCAAAAGCCCAAGCGATTGGGGCTGCCGAATCCATCGTCGAGTTTCTCGATGCGCAACCGGATACCGGCACACAAGGCCAAGAGACACCCGATCTAGAGGCTGTCACCATCACCGCGCGTGACCTCGAAGTGCTCAGCCCTGATGGCCATGTCTTGGCGGGGCCGCTCAATTTTGACGTCAAAGCCGGTGAGCATATTGCACTTATTGGCGTCAGTGGCGCAGGTAAGTCGAGCCTGTTGAATGCACTGCTCGGCTTTTTACCCTATCGCGGCAGTCTGATCATTAACGGTTGTGAGCGCCGAGCGCTCTCACTCACCCATTGGCGCCAAGCGATCAGTTGGGTAGGCCAAAATCCACAGCTATTCCATGGCTCTATTCGTGACAACATTGCGCTCGCCAACCCTGATGCCACGCCTGAATCGATTAATCATGTGATGACACAAGCCTATGTCGATGAGTTTGTTATGCGCCTGACTGACGGGCTGGCTCATCCCGTTGGCGATCGTAATGGCGGGCTATCAGTCGGCCAAGCACAGCGTATCGCGGTTGCACGTGCTTTATTGCAAGACGGTGCACTATGGGTATTGGATGAGCCGACGGCAAGCCTTGATGCCCACAGCGAACAACTGGTCAATTTGAGCTTACACACAGCGACCCAAGGAAAAACCTGTATTCAGGTGTCACACCGCCTCGATGCGCTCGACAACTGCGATCAGGTTTGGGTCATGGCTGATGGCGCCATCACTCAGCAAGGCAAATTCAAAGATATCGCCGCTCAAGGGCAGCTTGCTGACATGCTAGCCTCAGCAGACAGGAGAAATCTCGATGCGTGAACTACTCCCCTACTTACGCCTGTATAAGCGTCACTGGTTTGGTCTTAGCTTGGGCATGGTGTTGGCGTTTGCCACCTTGTTTGCCGCGATTGGCCTATTAACCTTATCAGGCTGGTTTATCGCTGCGGCGGCCGTGGCTGGACTCACTGGCATGGCCACCTTCAATTACATGTTGCCCGCTGCTGGCGTGCGTGGTTTTTCTATCGGCCGTACCTTTGGGCGCTGGGCAGAGCGCGTCGTCAGCCACAATGCCACGTTTAAATTGCTTGCCGACCTACGGGTAGCGTTTTTCCGTAAGCTTGCGCCTTTGGTGCCGGATCAAACCCTGAATGTGCGTGATGGCGACCTGCTCAATCGCATGGTGGCCGATGTTGATGCGATGGATCACGTCTATCTGCGCTTGGTCAGTCCCATGGTTGTTGGCGCCCTCGGCGTCCTTGCTGTGAGTCTGTTTTTGGGTTGGTTCGACCCAACCTTAGGGCTAGCGTTAGGCGGCTGTTTATTGGCGTTACTGCTGGGGTTACCCGTTATTTTTTACCATCTTGGTAAGCAACATGGACGCCAGCAATTAGAACAAAATGCCGCTACCCGAATCGCCCTACTCGATTGGCTGCAAGGCCATGCCGAACTCGCCCTTTTTGGCGCAGAATCCCGTTATCGTGCACGGGTTGATGACAGTGAAAAAGCCATGCTAGCCGCGCAGGCGAACATGGCAAACGTCACCGGCTGGGCGAATGCGGTGCTGATGGCGGCAACCGGTTTAACCTTAGTTTTGATGATTTGGTTAGCTGCCGATGGTGTGGGTGGTCGCTTGCCCGATCCGCTGATTGCAATGGTCGCGTTTACCACGATGGCAAGCTTTGAGTTGATGATGCCCATCACCGCGGCTTTCCAATATTTGGGGAAAACCCTGACCGCGGCTAAGCGGCTCAACCGGATTACAGAGCGTACACCCAGTGTCTATTTTCCGCCGCAAGGACATGCCGATGCGGTGCAAGGTGAGCTCAAGCTGGATAACGTCAGTTATCAATACCCAGAGACTGCAAACCCTGCCTTAAACCACATTTCTTTGCACGTACATGCGGGGCAAAAAGTGGCGCTACTCGGTCGGACCGGATGTGGAAAATCAACCCTGCTTAGCTTGTTAACACGCGCATGGGATCCAAGCGACGGCGAGATCCATCTTGACAGCAAGCCGTTACGTCAATGGTCAGAGCCGGCGTTACGCCAAGCGATTTCTGTGGTCACACAACGGGTCGACATGTTTAATGGCACCTTGCGCGATAACCTGATCTTGGCATGCCCGCAGGCCAGCGACGAGACGCTGACGCAAGTGTTAACCCAAGTAGGCTTGCAGACCTTGCTGGCCGAGCCAGGGCTCAATGCGTGGATGGGAGATGGAGGCCGACAGCTTTCTGGTGGCGAGCGACGACGGATTGGTATTGCGCGTGCCCTTCTGCATGACGCACCTATCGTTTTATTAGATGAGCCAACCGAAGGGCTAGATGTGCAAACGGAGGCGCAGATCCTATCCTTACTACAGCAACATTGTGCAAACAAAACCGTGGTGTTTATCACTCACCGCTTGGTCGGGCTTGAGCAAATGGACACCATTTGTCTCATGGATGCCGGAGAGATTGTCGAACAAGGCGATCATGCTGCACTCATGGCGGCAAACGGACGCTATGCACAACTGCGACAACGCTTGTAACACATGGAGAGACTGCGGGTATGACCCTCTTTTTGCCGCCATTAGCAGCAGATGATTTTCGCTTTCCTCCGGTGAGCGATGCACTCGCCCACCCAGATGGCCTGTTAGCCATTGGCGGTGATCTCTCGGCTGCACGGCTGATGTCTGCCTATCGAAGTGGTATTTTTCCTTGGTTTGGTGAAGAAGACCCGTTACTTTGGTGGTCGCCAAGCGAACGGGCCATCATTCGTCCCTCTGACTTTCACGTCAGTCGCAGCTTGCGCAAAGCGGCGCGTAAAAGCCAAGTGACCGTGACCATCAATCACGCCTTCGAGGCAGTGATTCATCAATGTGCCGCCATCAGGGGCCCTGAGCAAACTTGGATCACCGACCAGATGCGTGAGGCCTACCTCGCCCTCCACCAGCAGCACGATGCGCACAGTGTCGAAGTGTGGCAAGAGGACCAACTCGTAGGGGGATTGTATGGTGTCGCCGTAGGACAGTTTTTCTGCGGTGAATCCATGTTTTCGCTTATCGATAATGGCTCGAAATTCGCGCTTTGGCAGTTTTGTCGTCACTTTCAAGCTCAAGGTGGTCAGTACATCGATTGCCAAATGATGACGCCCCACCTTGCCTCTCTCGGCGCCAAGGCATGGCCGCGGGATGAGTTTATTCACGCCCTATACGCGGCACGAGACTCACGCTTAAAAGCCGCATATATGCCGCACGTTATCGCGGACTTTCGTGAGAGGCAGTCATGAGCGTCGCGCTAAAGGTCGGCCTTACTCCAGCCTCTCGCTGCCAATATATATCGACAGAGAACGAACAGCTCGCGGTCGTGCTATCCCCTGACATGCACCACCCTGAGGGTTACCAGCAACTGATCAACGCCGGTTTTCGCCGCAGTGGTAACATGATGTATCGCCCGCACTGTCCTCACTGTAATGCGTGCCAATCCTTGCGCATTGATGTTGCCGCGTATCAACCAAGTAAAAGCCAAAAGCGCCATCGCAGCCAACTCAAACGGCTTCGGGTAAAGGTTAGCGACCAGCTCGACCCAAACTGGTTTTCACTTTACGATCAATACATCACCGCGCGTCATGCTGATGGCAATATGTACCCAGCTAAAGCAGAGGACTTTATTGCCTTCACCCATAGCGACTGGCTTCACCCCTGCTTTATTCATTTGTATGACCCTGATGGCGGTGAAGAGACCTTAGTTGCGATTGCCGTTACCGATGTGCTGAGTGATGGTTTAAGCGCCTTATACAGCTTTTTTGACCCGTTCCATCGTTTTTCATTAGGACGCGTCTGCATTCAAGCTCAACTTGAGTATGCCAGCGCCGAGAAAAAATCGTGGCTTTATCTGGGCTATCAAATTGATGATTGTCCAGCCATGCGTTATAAAGCGGATTACTTCCCGCACCAACGCTTTATAAATCACCAATGGCGACTCTTTAGCTTGCCCATATCCACCGCTTAGTGGCTATTTTTTCTAGCAAGCTTGGCGTCAACAGGGTAAAATTCGCACCCGAACTTTACAGACTTTCAGAATAGAGGCATTATCTGTCGGTCAAAAAATTGGCTAAAACAGTAAGCCTAAGAGGATTCAATGGCAAAAGAAGACGTAATTGAAATGCAAGGTACCGTGCTAGACACGCTACCTAACACTATGTTCCGCGTTGAGCTAGAGAACGGTCACGTGGTGACTGCCCACATTTCAGGCAAGATGCGCAAAAACTATATCCGCATCCTGACCGGCGACAAAGTCACTGTTGAAATGACCCCTTACGATTTGTCGAAAGGTCGCATCGTTTTCCGTTCGCGTTAATCCTCATAACGCGATCAAAAAACCCGGCGCATGCGCCGGGTTTTGCTTATCAGACTTCTCCTACGCTTTATGCAGGTTCCATCTGGTCGCTGAATTGGAAATCCAAGCGGTTGTTTTTAAGCACAACACGCACTGTCCCTCCGTTCACTAGGCAGCCAAACAACAGCTCGTTTGCCAACGGCTTTTTCAGGTTGTCTTGAATCACCCGGCCCATTGGACGCGCGCCCATGGCTTTGTCATAGCCCTCTTCGGCAAGCCAGCGCTTCGCTTCGGATGTCACTTCCAGAGACACACCTTTCGCATCCAGCTGAGCTTGTAACTCAACAATAAACTTATCAACCACTTGCAGAATGACCGTTTCATCAAGGTGATTAAACCAAATGATGTTATCTAAACGGTTACGGAATTCCGGTGAGAACACCTTTTTAATTTCCGACATCGCATCGTGACTGTGATCTTGTTGAATCAAGCCAATCGACTTACGGACCGTCTCTGCCACACCAGCGTTGGTAGTCATGACTAAAATGACGTTACGGAAGTCCGCTTTGCGACCGTTGTTATCGGTCAACGTCCCGTTATCCATCACCTGTAGCAACAAGTTAAACACGTCCGGATGCGCTTTTTCGATTTCGTCCAGTAACACCACAGAGTGTGGATGCTTGATCACTGCATCAGTTAACAACCCACCTTGGTCGTAACCCACGTAACCTGGAGGCGCACCAATCAGTCGACTCACAGTGTGGCGCTCCATATATTCGGACATATCAAAGCGCTGTAACTCGATCCCCATGGCACGTGCCAGTTGCACCGTAACTTCGGTTTTACCCACACCGGTTGGGCCTGCGAATAAGAACGAACCCACAGGCTTGTTCTCCTCGCCTAGTCCCGCTCGGCTCAGCTTAATCGCTTCCGACAGCGCCGTAATCGCCTTGTCTTGACCGAACACCAGCATCTTCAGCTTATCTTCCAACGACTGAAGCACATCTTTGTCCGACGACGACACTGATTTTTCTGGGATACGCGCCATCTTGGCAATCATCGACTCGACGTCCGCAACATTCACGGTTTTCTTACGCCTGCTCGCTGGCGCCATCCGACAACGCGCCCCAGCCTCATCAATCACATCAATCGCTTTATCTGGCAAATGACGCTCATTGATGTATTTAGCCGACAGTTCAACCGCCGCACGGATCGCCTTGTTGGTATAGCGAACCTCATGGTGCGCTTCATATTTCGGCTTCAATCCCATCAAAATCTTCGTGGTGTCATCGATAGACGGTTCAATGACATCGATTTTCTGGAAGCGACGTGCCAAGGCACGCTCCTTCTCAAAGATGGAGCCATATTCTTGATAGGTTGTTGAGCCAATACAACGTAACTTCCCGCTGCTTAGCAATGGCTTAATCAAGTTTGCGGCATCAACTTGTCCACCACTCGCTGCCCCCGCACCGATAATGGTGTGGATTTCGTCGATAAAGAGTACGGCATGATCTTCTTTCTCAAGCTGCTTTAAAATGGACTTAAAGCGCTTCTCAAAATCGCCACGATATTTGGTGCCTGCCAGAAGCGAGCCAATATCCAGCGAGTAAATCACGCAATCTTTGATGACATCAGGGACTTGCCCTTCTACGATTCTCCATGCGAGGCCTTCAGCGATAGCGGTTTTACCCACGCCGGCTTCGCCGACTAACAGCGGATTGTTCTTACGACGGCGGCATAGCACCTGAATGGTGCGTTCCAGTTCCTTGTCACGACCAATTAAAGGATCGATGCCCCCGACCCGCGCGAGCTGATTCAGGTTGGTGGCAAAGTTTTCCAGCTTATCTTCACCTGGCTCGCCACTCGCCTCTTCAGCGCCCATGTCGCTACTGGGCAAATCGTCGTTGTCATCTTTCGTGGTGCCGTGAGAGATAAAATTCACCACATCCAAGCGACTCACGTCGTTCTTTTTCAAAAGGTAAGCCGCGTGAGATTCTTGTTCGCTAAATATCGCGACCAATACGTTCGCCCCACTCACTTCGCTGCGCCCTGACGATTGCACGTGGAACACCGCGCGTTGCAGTACACGCTGGAAACTCAGTGTCGGTTGCGTTTCGCGTGATTCGTCATCAACAGGGATAAGAGGGGTAGTTTGCTCAATAAACGCATCGAGCTCTTTACGCAGGCCATCTAGGTCTGCGCGGCAAGCTGTCAGGGCTTCTTGAGCGGCGGCGTTGTCGATTAACGCGAGAAGCAGGTGCTCCACCGTCATGAATTCGTGGCGCTTTTCACGCGCACGTGCAAAGGCTCCGTTGAGACTCGCTTCAAGTTCTTTGTTCAGCATAAGGCACCTCCCTCAATAACCGCGCTAAAGCGTGCCGGAGAAATCATGCTTTCTCCATGGTGCACAGCAATGGATGACCATTCTCTTTGGCGTACATCATCACTTGTGCCACTTTCGTTTCCGCTACCTCTGCGGTGAACACACCGCAAACGGCTTTTCCTTCGTAGTGCACCGTCAGCATGACTTGCGTCGCTTTGTCCACGTCCATGGAAAAAAACGTCTGGAGCACTTCAATGACAAACTCCATCGGCGTGTAGTCATCGTTGTTCAGCACCACCTTGTACATAGATGGCGGTTGTAGCTTCGTCTTCTCTGACGCTGCGATGTCAGCATCAGGGAGCGCCCACTCGTTCCAATTACTCATAACCACTTACAATGCATTATTTGGGTGTCTAGGCTGTCGTTGTGGCGGGGCGTTGCTGCCATCCACTGAACCCGTCCACCTACCTTTAAAGTTAAGCCACAGATTGTATTCCAGCAACCCTTTCAATGCGAACAAAGTGTGTCTGTGCAATTGTTAGTCACTTACTGATATATCTAGGGGTAAAAGTGCTAAAACGTTCACTGTTCAATAAAAACATCTCAACCCCCCACCACAAGAGGTGTACAAAAATAAAGACATTTCACGACCATGAAGTGGAAATAACTGTGTGGATGGGATTGAAAAAGGGATTTACGCTAAATCTATCTCAGTATTTAGACG